>JARFUL010000228.1 GCA_029289015.1 Syntrophobacteria bacterium
CGCGCGAAGAGCTCCCCGGTGGCCTCGAGGTGCCTGTGGACCGTGCCGAAGTACGATGAGAGCTCCCGGGCCGCGCGGGCTTCCGCTCCTTCGGGGTCCGGGCTCACGGTGTAGGTGTAAATCCTCCTGTCCGTGGCCTCCCTGAGGATGGAGAGCAGCCCCGTGGAGTCGACCCCCGCGCTGAGAAGAAGGCCCACGGGACCTGGAGTGGCATCGAGCGCGCACGACACCTCCCGCATCACCGCGTCCACCAGATCGAAGCCGGGATCAGCAGCAACCCGGGCCCACGCGGCGTGGCGCGAAAGATAGACCCCGTCGCGGTCTGCGAAGAACCGCTCTCCGCCGGGGAGGATGCTGAGCCCCTCAAAGGGGGTGTGGGGCGACGGGATGTGCCCGAAGATCAGGTAGCCCAGCAGCGCATCCGGGCCGAGCCTCTTGTGGGACGCGATGAGTTCCGGCCTGGTGGAAAAGGCAAGGCCGCGCGCGTTCTCTGTGTAGTACAGGTCGGCCTGGCCCAGGTGGTCCGGCTCGATCTCGAGGGTGTTGTCCGCGCGCAGGGAAATGGCGAGACGCGGCCCGGGGCCCGAGCCGAGGGAGCGCGGCGCGAAGAGGGCCCCCGAGTTGGTTCTTTCGAGCCGCATGGGGGACGGGGAGGTTATAGTCTCAATGGTCAGGGGGCCCAGGGACAGGCCGGGCTCGTCACCCCGCGCTGAGGAGACGGACCCCTTCCCCGGGAAGTAGCGGCCGACGAGCTCCACCTAAGCCTCCCAAACCCCTCTGGGCAGGAGCCACCCCCGGATGAACCCCAAAACGTAGGCCGCCTGGGTCATGAAATGGATGGGTTTTCTCTCTAGCAGCGCGTTGACCATGTTCCTGATAAGCCTCTTACCCCGGTGCCGGAACCCGGCCCTCTCCCGCTCGGGGTCCTGGTGGGTGGTGGCCAGCTCGAACACGAATTCAGGATAGAATCTATTGACATAGGCCGCAAGGAGGCCGTTGCGATAGAACTGCCTGAGGAGCTTTCTGAGGGTCGGGGGCGGCAGATGATGGATATAGAGGGCCGGCGCGACCGCGACCTTAAAGCCCGCTTTCCTTATCTCCCGCCTGAGATAAGGGTCGAGCCCCCGGGGGATGAGCTCGTTCTCGCCCCCGATCTCCAAAAAGAGCTCCCTTGGTATCATGAGGCACGGATGCTCGGCCATGTCGCTCACCGTGAGCTCGGACACGAGGGGAGAGGCCCGCCGGGGTATCTCGGCCATGGCCCTCTTTACGAGCCAGGGCGCGTCCTTAGGCACCAGGTTCGCGACCCCCAGCGCGCCCACACCAGGGTTTTGGTCCATCACCCTGACCAGCTCCCCGAAGAGGTTGTTGGTGGACAGGGAGGTGTCGTCGTCCAGGGTGAGGAGGAGGCGGCCCCTGGCCATTTCCGCGGCCGCGTTGATGGCTCTGCCTTGCCTGGTGTCCCCCTTCACGATCACCGCTTCGAAGTCCTGGAACTCCTGCCTCTCCATCTGGGCCATGAGCGCGGGCAGGTACCCGCCGCGAAACCCGTCCAGGGTGGGAATTATCACGGTGAGGGTGGGGACGCCGGGACTATCTTTCCCCCTTCCTTCAAGCACGGAAATCTCGCCGGAGAACCCGGAGGCCCGGTGCTTGACGAACTCCCTTTTGCGCGCTTGAGCCATTTTTCGCCCCTCTTCGGTACGACCCCAGGCCCGCTCATCTAAACAAGATACCACAACCAGGGGCTAAGGCAAGCCGTCTTGCCCGTTTGCAGGGATTGTGCTACTCTGGCTTTTATGGGTCGAAAACAGCGAAAAAGGAGAAGAAGCCATGTCCAATAAGCTCGGCGGAGGCGTAAAGATCACCTTTTTTGGACACGCAGCCTTCAGGTTCGAGTCCCCTGAGGGCAAGACCATCGCGGTGGACCCCTGGCTCGAGAATCCTGCCCGGTCCACCGACGTGGAGGCCCTCGGTCCCCTCAACGCAATACTCATAACCCACGCGCACGGCGACCACCTGGGCCAGGCGGTGAGCTTAGCCAAGGCCACCCGCGCGAGGGTGGTGGCCCAGCCCGAGATATGCGCGTACCTCGGCACCCAGGGCGTGGGCAACCTCATCGGCATGAACAAGGGCGGCACCGTGGACGTGGACGGCATCAAGGTCGCCATGACCCACGCGGTGCACTCCTCCTCCATAGACACGGGCAAGGGGCTCATCCCCGGAGGCGACCCCGCGGGGTTCGTCATCACCTTTGAGAACGGGTTTGCGGCCTACCACGCGGGGGACACCGGCGCGTTCATGGACATGAAGATAATCCGAGACATCTACAGCCCCGACGTCGCGCTTCTGCCCATAGGGAGCCACTACGTCATGGACCCCAGGGAGGCCGCGTACGCGGCCAGGCTCATAGGCGCGAGGTTCGTCATCCCCATGCACTACGGCACCTTTCCCGTGCTCTCCGGCACCCCGGAGGAGCTTATCGAGCTTCTCAAGGACGATGATATCGAGGTGGTGACCATGGCCGCGGGGGAGACCGTAGAGTAGCTTCCCCGGGAACAAGGGGTCGTATCAGAGCTGAACAACCAGGTCCACGAGCTCGCCCAGCCCCAGCACCCTCTCCCGCTCCCTCCGGCTGAAGGGGCTGGTGCCGAAGTATTGGCCGAGGTATGCGTTGACTATCACGGTCTTGGCCCCTTCGAGATATTTGAGCAGCCTCTCGGGCTCATCACCCTGAAGGAAGAGGGACGCGTCATTGACAACTATTGCGTCCGCGCCTCTCACGGGCAGCCTCCTGAGCCCAATCTCCTCAATCCTGCGCGCGTTGTCCTGGGCTATCTTGAACCTTATCTCCTCCACGTCGGTGGTGAGCCTGGGGGGGATGGGGGAGACGCGGATGCAGCTCACGTTTGAAAACCCGGCCACATCAACGGGCTGGCCCAGCGTAGTCCCGTCGGAAAGGGTCGCGGCGGGCGCGAGGTCGAGAACGTAGACCGCGCTGAGCCCCTTCCCCACCAGGGCAGCGACGTACTCCTCGGTCAACCTCGTCTTACCGGCCCCCACGTCGCCGACGATGAGGGTCCTTTTGCCGATAAGCTCCTCTATGGGGGGCGCGTCCATCAGAGCACCGCCTTGAGTACGAGAAGGGCGCAAAAAAGGGCCACTACCATCCAGTCTAATACAGATAGCCTCTTTGGGGGAAGCACTCTCCTTTCGGGCCTGGAAAATCCCCGGGCCTCCATGGCCATGGCCAGGTCGTCCGCGAGGAGAAAGCAGTGGATCAGCGCGGGCACCAGGAGCGCGGGAAGGTTCCTGAGCTCCGAGGGTTTCAGCCCCACCGCGATGCCCCTGGCCCGCTGCGCGTCCGCGACCTCCCCCAGCCTCCTGTTGATGAGGGGGACGTAGTTGAGGCCGGTGAGCACCACAAAGACCGCGGGATACGGGACCCTGAGCCTCATGAGCCCGCGCCCGAGCTCGGACGCGTCGGAGGTGGCGAAGAATATGACGCCCAGGGCAAGGAGCCCCGCGAACCTGAGCCCCGCGGTGAGACCCTCCTGCCACCCGAAGAACACGAAGGAGATGACCATAACAATTAAGACCATGGGCAAGAGCCCCTTCAGGGCTCCGGAAAAGGCCCTCTTCGCGCCGAGAATCAGCCCCAGGGCAATGACAGCCAGAACCACGCCCAAGGCCTCGGCCCAGGACCTGGTGAGAATGATAATCCCCGCGAGGCAGACAAAGGCCGCGAGCCTGGCCCGGACATCGAGTCCCCGCATCACCGCCCCCCTTCCCGGCCGGCTGAAAGCTCCCTTCTTACCATATGGTACTGGGTCGCGCGCAGCCTGGCCCGTCTCATGAGATCATCGTCCGCCATGATGGAATCCGGGCCGCCCACCCTTTCGACCCTGCCGTCCACCAGGACCAGCCAGCGCCCGGAGACCTCCTCGAGGAACTCAAGGTCGTGGGAGACCGCGACCACGCCGAAACCCTGGCTCATCAGGGACCGGACTATGTCCACGAGAAGGCGCCGCGATACCGCGCCGAGGCCCGCGGTGGGCTCGTCCAACAAGAGCAGCTTGCCGCCCCCGGCCATTGCTATGGCCACCGCGAGCCTCCTCTTCTCCCCCTCGGACAGGGTAAAGGGGCTCTTCTTGCCCGCGTGCTCAAGGTTCACCCGGCTGAGGAGGGACGCGACCTCCTGGGGATCGAGCATCCTGCCGGCCGCGGCCTCCTTGGCCACGGTGGTGTTGAAGAACCCCAGGGTGGGATTCTGGAACGCGACCCCCATAAGAATAGCCCTCTGGGCCCGAGAGAGGCGGCCCATCGGAGTGCCCACGATCGAGACCTGGCCCTCTCCGGGCTCCTTGAGCCCCGCGAGAACCTTGAGCAGGGTGGTCTTGCCGGAGCCGTTGGGCCCCACCACCCCGAGGCACTCCCCCTCACCGACACTCATGCTCACCCCCCTGAGCACCTCCCTCGGTCCGAAGCCGGCCCGGACCTCCCGGGCCTCGGCCACCACCTCCCCGGGCGCGGCCAGCGCGGGGAGCAGGTGGGACCTGACCCCGGGGTCAAGCTCGTTCACCCGGGCCAACCCCTCCTCGAGGGTCAGGGGAGGGCCGGAAATCCCCGCGTCGCTGAAGAGCCGGGTTATAGGGGGAGGCTCCACCCCGAAGAGCCCCTTCTTGGCAAGCACCTCAGCGGGCGGGCCGTCCTCCGCCACCCGGCTCCGGTCGAGGACCACCACCCTGTGTATCTCCCCGGTGAAGAGCCAGCTCCTGTGCTCCGCCATAACAATGGTGTACCCCTCCTCGTTCAGCCCCGCGAGAAGGGCTCTCACCCTTGAGGAGTTCTCGTGGTCCAGGTGCGCGAAGGGCTCGTCCAGAAGAACGGTCCTCGGCCCCATCGCGAGCACCGCGACGATGGAGAGCATCTTCTTCTCGCCGCCGGAGAGCTCGAAGCACGGGGAGTCTTCCCTGCCCGTGAGCCCGGCCAGGCTGAGGGCCCACCCGGTGCGCTCCTTCACCTCTTCGGGGGAAAGGCCCAGCCCCTCGAGGCCAAAGGCCACCTCCTCTCTTGTGCTGCGGTTGAAGAGCATCGCGTCGGGGTTCTGGAAGACCAGGCCCACCTTCTCCATGAGCCTGGCCACGGGGGTCTTGGTCACTTCGAGGCCCGCTACCGCCGCGGAGCCGGAAACAGGGCCGCCCAGGTGCTGGGACGCGAGCCCCATGAGCACGAAGAGCAGGGTGGACTTCCCCGAGCCGCTGGCCCCGCCCAAGAAGAGGTAGGTCCCCTCCCCCACCGAGAGGTCGATTTCCCGGAGGGCCGGAC
>JARFUL010000229.1 GCA_029289015.1 Syntrophobacteria bacterium
CCAATTTTTAAGGGTTCGAGATCCCGAGAACTTCGGCCTTTTTCAGGACCCCCCGGGCCAGCCTCAGGGTGGCCTGGTCCACCATCATGCCCCCAACGGCCAGGGCTCCCCTCTCCCCCGCGTCCCGGGCCGCGTCCACCACCTCCCGGGCCATGCGGATCTCCTCTTTCGAGGGGGTGAACCCCTCGTTGATTCTCTCGAGCTGCCCGGGATGGATGGCCCACTTGCCCTCGAACCCCAGCTGCCGGGCGAATGATACGGACCTTCTGAGACCATCCAAGTCCTTGAAGTCGCCGAAGGGGCCGTCCACCGGGTCGAGGCCAAAACCCCTGGCCGCCATCACCAGCCGGGCCATGGGGAAGTGGTAGCGGTGGCCGGGGTACATGTCGGCCCTGTCCGCGTGGCCGGAGATGGTGTGCGCGGGCATAGAGGTGGATATGGAGTAGTCCGCGACCCCGAACCCCAGGGCTTCCACCCTCTGGGCCGCCTGGGCTATCTCGCGCACATTGGACATGCCCCGCGCGGTCTCAACGGTCAGTTCCAGGGGTATCTTCGCGTCGAGGGAGAGCTCGGTTTCGAGGGCCCTTAGAATGTTGGCCACGGCATATACCTGCCCCGGGTCCTCGACCTTGGGCACAATGATCAGGTCTATGGACCGGCCGGAGCTGGAGACCACCTCCATCAGGTCCCGGTGGAAGAAGGGGGTGTGGAGTCCGTTTATCCTCAGGGCCCTGCTGGGAGCGGAAAAGCCGGCCCCTGCTAGGGCCTGGGCCGCGATCTGCCTGGCCCGGGGCTTGTCCTGCGGCGCGACGGAGTCCTCGAGGTCGAGCATCACCACGTCCGCGGGCAGCGCCTCGGCCTTGGCGATCATCTTTTCGTTGATCCCGGGAACGGAGATGAGGGACCTTCTCAGCCTATTCATGCCGTCTCCCCAAAGAGAGCGGGCCCGCCGGGGTTTGGGCGTCCACCCGGAAGGCCCAACTATTATTCTCTGGCCGGCTCCACTAATGCATCTTCTCCCTGAGCGCGGACTGGGCCGCGGCCAGCCGGGCTATGGGCACCCGGTAGGGGGAGCAGCTCACGTAGTCGAGGCCCACCCTGTGGCAGAAGTCTATGGAGCTGGGCTCGCCCCCGTGCTCGCCGCAGATTCCCACCTTGAGGTCCGGCCTGGTGGACCTGCCTTTGGTTACCGCGATGTCCATCAGGATGCCCACCCCCGCCTGGTCGAGCTTGTCAAAGGGGTCGTGGGGCCAGATGCCCTTTTCCACGTAGGGCATGAGGAACTTGCCGGAGTCGTCCCGGCTTATGCCGTAGGTGGTCTGGGTCAGGTCGTTGGTGCCGAAGGAGAAGAACTCCGCCTCCTTGGCCACCAGGTCCGCGGTGAGCGCGGACCTGGGCACCTCTATCATGGTGCCCACGCTGAAGTCAACCTTGACGCCCTGCTCCTCGAAGACCTGCTCCGCCACATCGAGAACCACCTTCTTCTGGTCGGTCAGCTCCTCCACGTTGGCCACTAGAGGTATCATGATCTCGGGTAAGACCTCTATCCCCTCCTGGGCCACGGTGCACGCGGCCTCGAGGATGGCCCTGGCCTGCACCGCGGTTATCTCGGGATAGACTATGCCGAGGCGGCAGCCGCGGTGGCCCAGCATGGGGTTGGACTCTGCCAGGGCCTCGAGCCTGGATATGATCCTGTCCACCGGCACGCCCATCGCGCTGGCCACCTTCTCAATGCCCTCCTCGTCGTGGGGTAAGAACTCGTGGAGCGGCGGGTCCAGGGTGCGGATGGTCACGGGCTTTCCCGCCATGGCCCTGAAGATGCCGATGAAGTCCTCCCTCTGCATGGGGAGCAGCTTGGCCAGGGCTCGCTCGCGCCCCACGAGGTCGTCGGCCAGGATCATCTCCCGCATGGAGGTGATGCGGTCGCCCTCGAAGAACATGTGCTCCGTGCGGGTGAGGCCTATCCCCTCCGCGCCGAAGGCCAGGGCCACCTCACACTGTTCCGGCTCGTCCGCGTTGGTGCGGATCCCGAGCCTTCTCACCTCATCGGCCCAGGTGAGAAGCTGGTGGAAGGTCTGGTGGGTGGGGGAATCCTCGGGCGCGAGGGACTTCTCCAGAAGCACCCTCAATATCTCTGAGGGCCTGGTGCTTATCTGGCCCATGAAGACCACCCCCTCGGTGCCGTCGAGGGATATCCAGTCGCCCTCGGAGATCACCCTGCCGTTCACCTTCATGTTGCGGTCCTTGTAGCTTATGTCCAGCGCGCCGCAGCCCGCTACGCATACCTTACCCATCTGGCGGGCCACCAGCGCGGCGTGGGAGGTCATGCCGCCCCGCGCGGTGAGTATTCCCTCGGCCGCGTCCATGCCCCGTATGTCGTCCGGCGAGGTCTCCCACCTGACGAGGATCACCTTCTCGCCCTTTTGGGCCCACTCCACCGCGTCCGGCGCGTTGAAGACCACCCTGCCCGAGGCCGCTCCCGGGCCCGCGTTGAGGCCCTCGGCGAGCTGCCTGCCCTCCTTCTGGGCCTTGTGCACCTCGTGGGGGTCGAAGGTGGGCTGCAAGAGCTGGTTGAGCTGGTCCGGGTCCACCCGCATGAGGGCCTGCTCCTTGGTGATGAGCCCCTCGTTCACCATTTCCACCGCTATCCGGATCGCGGCCACGCCGGTGCGCTTGCCGGAGCGGGTCTGGAGCATCCACAGCCTCCCCTTCTGGATGGTGAACTCGATATCCTGCATCTCCTTGTAGTGGGTGTCCAGCTTGTGCCTTATCTCGTCCAGCTCCCTGTAGGTGTCCGGGCGCTCCTCCTCGAGGGAGATGATCTTCCGGTCCCCCTTCTGGATGATGTTTATGGGCTGGGGGGTGCGGGTTCCGGCCACAACGTCCTCGCCCTGGGCGTTCATCAGGTATTCGCCGTAGAAGACGTTGTCGCCGGTGGCCGGGTTGCGGGTGAAGGCAACGCCCGTGCCGGAGGTCTCTCCCAGGTTGCCGAAGACCATGACCTGGACGTTTACCGCGGTGCCCATGTCCTCGGGGATGTTGTTCAGCTCCCGGTACGCGACCGCGCGGGGGATGTTCCAGGACTCGAATATCGCGCCGATGCCGCCCCAGATCTGCTCCATGGGATCGTCGGGGAAGTCCCGGCCGAGCCTCTTCTTGACCTCCGCCTTATAAAGACCGACCAGCTCCTTAAGCTGGTCCGCGCTGAGCTCGTTGTCGAGGGAGACCCCGGCTTTGCTCTTCATCTCGTGGAGGATATCCTCAAAGGGATCGATGTCGTCCCTGGACTCCGGCTTCAACCCCATGACCACATCCCCGTACATATTGACGAACCTGCGGTAGCAGTCGTACGCGAAGCGGGGGTCGCCGGACTGATTTATGAGCCCCTGGATGGTCTCGTCGTTCAGCCCGATGTTGAGCACCGTGTCCATCATCCCGGGCATGGAGATGGCCGCGCCGGAACGCACGGACAAAAGGAGCGGGTTCTGGGAGTCTCCGAAGCCGGATCCCATGATCTTCTCCAGCCGCGCTATGGACTCTTTGACCCCGTCCTCGATCTTGGAAGGATACCTTTCGGAGTCCTCGTAGAATCCGCATACCTCAGTGGTGATGGTGAATCCCGGCGGCACCGGAATTCCCATCCGGCTCATCTCGCCAAGGTTGGCTCCCTTGCCGCCTAAAAGCTCCTTCATCTCCTTGGCGCCGTCCGCCTTGCCTTTGCCGAAGAAGTATACGTATTTGGCCATTTTCGGGTCTCCTTGCTAAAGGAACAATGAAAGCTCATTAACCTGGAGGAATACGTATAATTATACATATCACCCAGGCGGCGAGAAAGAAAAAGCCTCGGGAGGATGGTGAAGGCCCCCCCAATTAAGGAAGGGCCTTTATTACGTTTCCGTGATCTAGAGCTCCAGCCAAGAGTCGGAGTAGAGCGTGTGGCCCAGCAGAATCTTCGCGGTCTTCACGTAGTCCACTTCCTCCTTGCTGAGGGAGGACATGTCAATATCCTCGTCGTCAATCACCTTGTGGATCAGGACCTCGAGATCGGCCCACTCTCCCCTGGCGATCTTGTGGAGGTCCTCGTCGAACACGTCCACAATCGCGGAGTACATGGACAGCCTCTTGCACATGATGAGGTAGGTCTTGTTGAGAATCGGCCTCAGGTGCTCGGGCGCGCCGTTGGACACGTTGGAGAGCCCGCAGGTGGAGAAGCAGCCGGGCGCGAGGTCGTCGAACATCTGCATGAACAGGAGTAGCGCCTCAACCTGGTTCTGCTGGACGTTGACCGGGGTGACGATGGGGTCGAGCCAGATCCTCTCGGGCGCTATCTCAAGGGCCGCCGCATCGGCCAGAAGCTCCGCCGCGAGCATCCCCCGCTCGTTCTCGTCCCTGGGCATGCCCTCGGGCCCCCAGAGAAGCCCCACCCAGTCGCACTCAAACTCCGCGGCCATGGGCAAAAGGGCCTCCATGCGCTCGGGGCGAACCATGATGGAGTTGATGAACGCGCGACCCTTGTGCACCTCAAGACCCGCCCTGATGGCATCGATGTTGGAGGTGTCGAGCGCGCAGGGGATGTCCGTGGTCACCTCCTGGACGGTTTCAACGAGCCACCTCATCAGCTCGTCGCCGCCCCTTGACGCGGGACCGATGTTCAGATCGATGACGTCCATGCCCTTTTCCACCTGGATCTCCACCAGATCCTGGATGGGCTTCTTGTCACGGTCCTTCATCGCGGCGCCGTAAATCTTGGTCATGACGTTAACGTTTTCGCCAATAAGTTTCATCTTCGGTACGTGCGGCATAGTTACCTCCCTCGACGACACTTAAGTTAAATCTGGAAAACCTCTTACGGCACGGGGACCCACCACCCCTCCCGAAGAAAGGGCGCCGCCCTGCCGTTACAGGTTTAGGAAAATCGTATAGTAGAATGGATCGAGTAAGAACCTCTCCCGCCGGAGAGTAAGCCGTGGAAACGGACCAGCGCTATTCCAACACAAGGTTACCACAACTGCCCGGCTCCGAGCTAAATTTTTTTGCTCCCGGGGAAGAAACCCCGGGAGCAACGTGCCTTTACTTTTTACGGACCCCAGGCCTTCAGGAATTTCGGAATATGAGCCGCTTCCCTGGGACCGACCTGGATCGACCAGCCTTCAGCAACCTCCTCGAGCTCGCCGCTTATGGCCGCGGCGTAGCCGGGAATGACCAGCTTGCGGTGGGATACCTTGTCCGCAATACCGGACTTGTTGACAAACACGCCAACCGTGTCGCCGGAGAACTTGCCCGCAGCCCACGCGGTGAGAACGGAGAGCCCCTCGGTGTCCTGGACCAGCAGCCACGCGGGCACCCGGG
>JARFUL010000230.1 GCA_029289015.1 Syntrophobacteria bacterium
CTCGAAATCCCTTATTTCTCTCTAAGGAAATCCCGGAGATTGCAGAGAGGTAAGCCTACGCGTCCCTGAGAAGACTCCTCCCCTTCACAATAGCGAAGAAGAGAAGCAGCGCGCCGAAGAGCGCGTGCTGGAACCCCGCGAGCCCGGTCCAGATGAGCTCCTCGGCCAGGGTGAGCAGGAGAGCGCCGATGACCGGCGCGGCCAGCCCCTCAAAGGGCAGGAGCCTTGAGGCCAGGAGCGCGGTGATGGACAAAGAGAGGCTGAACCCGGAGTCCGGGCTGAGGTAGGAGGTGCGCGCGATGTAGAGGGCTCCCGCGAGCGCGGGGGGCCCGGACGCGAAGAAGAGGCCCGCGATCTTTATCTTTTCCGTGTCTATGCCCACGGAGCGGGCCACGTCTTCCGAGGCCTCGGTCTGTTTAAACAGGATGCCGAACCTCGAGCGGAGCACCAGGTAGTGCATGAGGCACGCGGCTGCAAAGAGGGAGAAGGCCAGGGGATTGAACAGCTCCCTGGACGCCTTAAGGGGAGCATAGAGCCCTGCCGAGCCCCCGGTGAGGCTGCCCAGGCTGTCTGCGCCGAGCTTCATGATGAAGAGTATTCCCAGGGTGGCCAGCGCGTAGTAGCCGTCCTTCAGCCGGGCCAGGGGGAAGGCCAGGAGGTAGCCCGCGGCCGCGCCCACGACCAGGGCCAGGGCAATCGCGATGCTCAAGGGGCACCCGCGCGTGAGGGCTATGCCGAAGGTGTAGCCGCCCAGCCCGAAGAAGGTGGCGTGGCCGAGGCTGATGAGCCCCAGGGAGCCGCCGGGTATGTCGTAGGAGACGGCCATGGCCCCGTTTATGAGCACCGAGAAGATGAAGAAGTCGAAATAGCCTCCGGTCCGGACAAGGGAGGCCGCGGCCAGCCCCGCGAGGGTGAGCCAGAGTCCCGCTCTTGTCGCGCTCTTCGTACTCACAGCCAGCCCCTGCGCAAAAACAGGTAGCCCACCAGGAGCGCGTAGACCAGCGTCTCCGTGAGGGACGGAGGAAAGACCAGGCCCGCGGTGGCCTCAAAGAGGCCCAGCACGAAGCCGCTCACCACCGGCCCCACCAGGGTGCCCATGCCGCCGGCCACCACGATGAAGAGCGTCTTGAGGGTGATCATAAGCCCGTCCCGCGGGCCCAGGGGGTAGACGGTGGAGTAGAAGATTCCCGCGACCCCCGCGAGGAGCGAGGCCAGGCCCAGCGCGGCCATAGAGGTCTTTCCCGGGGCCACGCCGAAGATTATCGCGGCCTCCCTGTCCTGGGCCAGGGCCTGCATGGAGAGCCCCCGGTCCGTATGGCGCAGGAACCAGAGCGCCATGCCGAGGCACAGGATGTCGAACCCCAGGACCGCGGCCTTGAGGCCCGGGATCGCGAGGCCCAGGAACCTTACGGTGGTAAGGGAGTAGGGGATGATCACCGGCTCCCACCCCTGCCACCACACGAAGAGGTCTTCCAGCACGAAGGCCAGCCCCAGGCTCGCGATGAGGCAGACCACAACCTTGGCGGAGTGGCCCAGCCTGTCGAAGGGGGCCACCAGGAGCAGGTGGAGGAGAAGGCCGAGCCCCACAAAGATGGGCGCGGCCACCAGCGCGAAGGTCCACGGCGAGAAGGGATGGTAGGCCAGGGCCCACCGGTAGAGGATCGCGGCAAAGACCGCGATGGACCCGTGGGCCAGGTTCAAGACCCCCATGATGCCGAACGCGAGGGAGAGGCCCGCGGCCAAAAGCGCGTAGGTCCCCCCCAAAAAGAGGCCGTTCAGCACTACCTGAAGCATCGGCTTTAGCGCGCGGGATATCTGTGGTCCGCGGTGGCCACGGAGGGGGGCCACACGATGTGGTACTTCCCGCCTATGATCTGGGAGGGATAGGTGTTGATGGTGCCCACCCCGTTGGGCTTGAAGTTCACCACCCCCCCGATGGTCATCACGTTGAGCCTCTTCAGCGCGGCCATGAGCCTGTTATTATCCAGGGAGCCCGCGCGCTCTATGGCCTGGGCCGCGACCTCAAAGCCCATCATGTAGGCCGGGGCCCAGGGGAAGTCCTCGAGCACGACGCCGGAGCGGTCCATCACCTCGAGGAAGAGCTCCGGGTTCGAGTAGTCCATCCCTTCGGTCCAGTACGACTGGCCCACCACCAGCTCCGCGGCCTCGCCCAGCGCCTTCCTGAACACGCCGCCGTGGTGGATAACGTGGAACTCCCTGGGCCTGAGGTCGAGCTCCCGGGCCTGGCGCATGAACGCGATGCCGAAGGGCACGTTCGCGCTGACGAAGATGATGTCCGGGTTTAGCTCCTTGAGCTTAACTATGGTCGCGGTGAAGTCGTGGGTGGTGGGGGGAAGGACCCGGACCCCGAGGTCCTTGAGCCCGGCCTTCTCGGCCAGCTTCTTCGCGCCCTTGTACACCCCCACGGGGTGCAGGGTGTCCTCCACCACGAAGGCCACGCTCCGGGCCCTCTTCTCCTCGGCCACCATCTCCCAGTAGCGGTAGGTGTACCTGGGGGCCGCGTCGATCACGCAGGCTATCCACTTGAACCCCCGGCTGTAAACCTTGGGCGAGTTGGCGCAGATGGCTATGAAGGGCACCCCATTTTCCTCCGCGGCCACGGACGCGGCAAAGGTCAGCGGGCTGGAGTAGGGGCCGATGAGAAGATCAACCTTGTCCTTGGTGATGAGCCGCTCGTAGAACCTTCTCGCGGTGGTGCCGTCGGACTTTTCGTCATAGACCACGAACCTGACCCTGAGCCGCGCGTTCTCGTCCTTCACGTAGAGCCCGCCCCTGTGGTTTATCGCCGCGGCCCACGCGTCCATGAGCTTCTTGAACGGGCCTATCTCCGTGGAGAACTTCCCGGACATGGAGACCGTGGCCCCGATCTTTATCTCCCTTTTCGATCCGGGCGCGGCCTTTTTTGCGGGCTGCGCGGGCTTCTGGCAGGCGAAGAGAGCAACCAGCGAGGCGAAGAGCAGCATGAGCTTGAGGTTTTTCATCTTGATAACCCCCCGATGAGAACAGGGCCACCCCGAGTCGGGATGGCCCCATGACCTGATCATAACTCGCTAAAATCGATATGTTGACAGCGTTACGTCAATATCTGAAATATCGTCCCCCTTGTCAAGGGATTTACTCAGAGGGAGTGAGTCCCTTTTTGAGCTTGCCCGAGATCCCTTCCTACTCGGATATCAGCTCCTTGATCTCTGCCGCGTCGCGCTTTATCTTCTTGATGTTCGCCTCAATGGTGTACCGGTCGCCCTGAATCTGGGCTATCTTCTTCTTCATGGACGCGATCGCGTCGATGTTCTTGTCCTTCGCGCCGAGCCCCGCGGCGTCCACGGCCTCCCACTTGGCCAGCGCGACCTTTGCCTCGGCCTCGTCGGCCAGGTTATGGGCGAGCCTCTTTTGGGACTTGGCCAGCTTCTCATCAGTCTCCGCGAGGTTTAGCTTGAGTTCCGAGAGCTTGAGGTTCTCCTGGGCCTCGCTGAGGGCCTCCTCGGCCTCTACCACGCCGCCGCGGTTCTCCGCGGGCACCTGGGAGAAGAGGGACTCATCAACTGAGCCGGTTATCCTCGAAGTAATGGACTGGGTGGTGCCGCAGCCGAAAGTCCAGAGAAGGGAGATACAAGCCACTAATAGTAAAATAGTCTTTCGCATGTTCATACCCTCCGGTTAGCCTTTGACAATTATCTTTCTCAGCCCCCCCCTATCCACTCGGATTGATGGAACTTGTCGCGCCACCAGCCCTCTGGGTCGGCCCAGCGCTGGATGTCCTCCTTGAGGAAGGAGTACTGATAGTTTTTTACAAGCTCCATGATGATTTCATGGGCTTCGTTTATCTTCTTTATCATCGCGTGCGCGTCTTCACGGCGCTCCGCGTTACGGTCCGGGTGCCACTTCCGGCACAGCCGCCGGTAGTGGGACTTGATAAGGCTGATGTCGGCCCTGTCGGGAAGCTCGAGGATCTTTCTGGCCTCGTCGAGGGCCTTGAAGGGAATGGATTTCATGGTCTTAACCGGTAGCAGGTGGTTTTTGCCACTATAAGTGATTCCCGAAGATATTCCAAGAGAAATGAAATGCTCAGTAAATCAGGAAAGGCTCCCTGAGCCCCTGGAACCCGCTGAGCTCCTCTTTCCATGACGCGGCGAGCTCTCTCGGGTCCGGGCAGTCCTCAAACGCGTCCAGGAAGCCCACACGGCCCATTATCAGGTCTATGGGCATCCGCTCGTAGTCGTACTCATAGGGCGGCCCGGCCCAGCGGAACTCTTCCGGGTGGAGGTTCATCACCTCTTTGAGCGCGACCAGAGCACACTCCAGGGGCCTGAATGTCGCGGGGTCCTTCACGTGCACCTGGAAGCCCCGGCACACCTCCCCCGCCCACTTGTCAAAGGTGGGCCTGAAGGACGTGGTACGGAACGCCACCCCCTCAAGCCCCCTCCTGTTGATGGCCTCAAGGGTCTCGGCCTGCCTGAGCCAGGGCGCGCCGAATAGATGAAAGGGCAGTGTGGTGCCCCGGCCCTCGGAGATGTTGGTGGCCTCGAGAATTACGAACCCCGCGTAGAGGAGGCAGGTCTCGGGGGAGGGCAGGTTGGGCGAGGGCGCGACCCAGGGAAGGGCCGTGTCGTGAAAGCCCATCTCGCGCTCCCAGCCCTTCATCGCGACCACCTCGAGCTCGCAACTGACCCCGAAGGGGCCCGCGATCATCCTGGCCAGCTCCCCCAGGGTGAGGCCGTGGCGCATGGGTATGGGGTGGAGCCCCACAAAGGATTTTGCCCCGGGCTCGAGGAGGTTGCCCTCCAGGGCTTCGCCCCCCACCGGGTTGGGCCTGTCGAGCACCGCCACCAGAATTCCGGCCTCTCCAGCCTCCTCCATGAAGCCGGTCAGGGTGGAAGCGAAGGTGTAGACCCTGGTGCCCACGTCCTGGAGGTCCACCACTACCGCGTCGATGTCGGCCAGCATCTCTTCCGTGGGGGTCCTGGTTTCGCGGTAGAGGCTGTATATCGGTATGCCCAGCTCCGGGTCCGTTTCGTGGCCGGTCTCTATCATGTTGGCCTGCTCCGTGCCCAAGAATCCGTGCTGGGGGCCGAAGAGCGCGGCGAGCTCCAATTGCGGGACGCGGCCCATCAATTCCTTCGCGTGGACGAGGTTCCTGTCCACGGAGGCCTGGTTGACCAGAAGCCCCACCCGCTTTCCTTTGAGGTAGCCGGGGGGCTCTGAGGTGAGCGCTTCGAGTCCGGTCGAGAGATCTGCCATGCCAGGATGGTATTTAGCAAGTGAATCTGTGTCAATGACTCTTTTTTCTTTGACCGTGCCGCTGGTATTTCAGTATCCTAAACTCCGGAACTTCCCCTGTTTCCGAAGGGTCCGAAGGATTGTTTCCCAAAGAGCGGGGCCGGCTTTCCTTCTCCCATGTCTCTTACCGACTATGGCTGGATTTTCTCAGTGGTCCTACGGATAGATAGCCCCGGCCCATCTATTGACCAGGCAGGATTTTTTGACCGGGAAATATAAAGAGGGAGGTCTAAGCATGCGTATCGTAGTTTTTGGACAGGCGCCCTTTGGCGCGAAGAGCGTGGAGACCCTGGTGGAAAGAGGCGAGGAGGTGGTGGCCGTCTTCACCGTGCCCGACAGGAAAGGACGGGTGGAGCCCACCAAGGAGGCCGCGGACGCGAAGGGCATACCGGTGCACCAGCCTTTAAGCGTAAAGCACCCCGAGGTGTTGGACACCCTGGCCAAATACCAGCCCGACCTGGCCATCCTGGCCTTCTGGACCGAGATAACCCCGGAGTCCGTGCTCTTCACCCCGCGGCTGGGCACCATCTGCTACCATCCCTCCATCCTTCCCCGCCACCGGGGCGCGAGCGCGATCAACTGGGCCGTGATAATGGGGGAGACCAAGACCGGGCTCTCCATCTTCTGGACCGACGGCGGCATAGACACGGGCCCCATACTGCTCCAGAAGGAGATAGACATAACCCCCGAAGACACCACCGGGTCTTTGTACTTCAACCACCTATTCCCCATGGGGGTGGACGCGATCGTGGAGTCCGTTGATCTCATCAACGCGGGGGACCCCCCGAGGATCGAACAGGACGAGTCCCAGGCCACCTACGAGCCTCCCTGCGACGACAGGGTCGCGTCCATAGACTTCTCCAGGCCGGTTGACGAGGTTTATAACCTTATCAGGGGCTGCGACCCCCAGCCCGGCGCATACACCATGTTCGGGGACGAGAAGATAAGGTTCTACCGGGCCAAAATGGAGGCCGGCGACTTCGGGGAGCCGGGCACCGTGGTGGCCGCGGGGCAAAGTGTGGACATCGCGACCCAGGGCGGAGTGGTCAGGGTGGCCAAGGTAAGGTTCTCAGGGGGCAAGGTCAACGCGCAGGAGTTTGTGGAGAACGCGGGGCTTGCCGCAGGCACGATCCTGGGCGGCTGAGCCCTGCCTCTGTATGCGGCCCGAGTACGTCAATCTGATGAACGAGGCGCGCCGGATAGCCTCCCGCTACCGGCAGCCGGAGTTTCATGCCTCGTTCAAGCCCGAGCTCGCGGTCTCCAGGAAGGTCTTCTTTGGCGATCCCCTGGTGGCCGCGGTGAGGGACGAGGTCAAGGAGAGACTCAACGAGGACTTCGGCCACGGGCTGAGGCACGCGACCTTCGTGAGCCTCGACGCGGGCGCGCTCCTGCTCCTTGAGGCCGAGACCAGGATAGCGCCCCTCATTGAGACGCAGCGTCTCGTCGCGCTGGTGCAGATAGCGGGCCTGCTCCACGACATAGAGCGCACAGAGCCCGA
The DNA here is from genome assembly GCA_029289015.1 of Syntrophobacteria bacterium. Classification (GTDB taxonomy): domain Bacteria; phylum Desulfobacterota; class Syntrophobacteria; order JARFUL01; family JARFUL01; genus JARFUL01. The sequence goes on from JARFUL010000230.1 coordinate 6,797, forward strand.
CCACGCCAGGCTGGGCGCCAATACCGCGGCCTGGATCCTCCGGGACCACTCCCTCACCACCAAGGAGAGGGGTCACATTGTCCGGGCCATCGCCAACCACGAGGCCTTCGGCACAGATGAGACGCTCTTGGACCCCGTGGGCCAGCTCCTGAGCGACGCGCTCTACGACGCGGACAAGTTCCGCTGGGGGCCCGAAAACTTCACCACCACCATCTGGCGGATGATGGAGGTGTGGGACCTCTCCGTAGAGGAGATTATCGAGAGGTACCCGTGGGGAATGAGGGGGCTGGAGAGGGTCAAGGAGACCTTCCGCACCGGCATAGGCCGCACCTACGGCCCCGACATCATCGACTTGGGGATTGAGATCGGCAACGAGATCTACCGGTTCCTCCTCGATTACACTACGAAAGGTTGAAGGATTCAGATGGCGAAGAACGAGACCATCACCGCGGTTGGCGGCCTCAAGGTGGGTCATCACACCGTAAAGAGGCACCATACCGGGGTAACCGCGATCCTGGCTGAAAACGGCGCGGTCGCGGCCATGGATATCCGGGGAGGCGCGCCCGCGATAGCGCGCACCGGACCCCTTATGCCCGAGAGCCTGGTGGGCAAGGTGCACGGCGTATGCCTCTCTGGGGGGAGCTCCTTCGGGCTGGACGCGGCGGGCGGAGTAATACGCTATCTGAGCGAGCGGGGGATAGGCTTCGACACGGGCCACGGCCGGGTGCCCATTGTGCCCGGGGCCGCGATCTTCGACCTCGCGCTCAACAAGAGCGCGCGCTACCCCAACAGCCGGACCGGCTACCTGGCCTGCCAAAAAGCCGCCGAAGGCCCGGTGGAGGAGGGGTGCGTGGGCGCGGGCGCGGGCGCGAGCGTGGGGAAGTATCTCGGCATCAAAAGCGCGGTGAAGTCCGGGGTGGGCTCCTTTTTCGCGACCGGTTCCCGGTCCCTCAAGGTGGGGGCAATAGCGGTGGTGAACGCGCTGGGGGATGTCCTGGACCCGAAGACCGGCGAGCCAATAGCCGGGGTGCTGGCCGAGGACGGCCGCTCCTTTGCCCGGGCCCGGGAGCTTCTCTTCACGGACGAGAGGATCGAGGGGTTCCCGGGCGACAACACCGTGCTCTCCGTGGTGGCCACCAACGCGGCCCTGAGCAAGGCCGAGGCCGGCGCGCTCGCGCGCATGGCCCACGCGGGGCTGGCCAGGGTGGTGGTGCCCGCGCACACCATGTATGACGGGGACATTCTCTTCGCGCTCTCAACCGGGCGAAAGAGGGCAGGGGACCTGAGCATCCTGGGCGCGCTCGCGGCCGAGGTCTTGGCCGAGGCGGTGGTGAGGGCCGTTAGGGCCGCAAAGCCGGCAGGGGGGCTGCCCGCGGCTTCCACCTTGCGCTAACATCGTTGAGAAAAAAGATGCCCTTTTCGCTAAGGTTTCCGGCCAGGCTCCCCCGCGGCTGTTGCCGCGCCCAGCCTACTCTGCTACTATTCACAAAAAATCAAGGAGGTAAAACATAGATGACAACCCTAGACTGCCGCGGCCTCGCGTGCCCGGGCCCGGTGATGCGCGCGAGGGACCTGGTGGACGAAAAAGCGCCGGCCGGGATCGAGGTTCTGGTGGACAACGAGGCCTCCGCGTCCAATGTGGCCCGGTTCCTGGAAAACAGGAACTACACCGTGGAGATAGAAAGGGGGCGCGGCGAGTTCAAGATAAGGGGCTTGCGCGGCGAAGGCGCGGATTCATGCGAGCTCATCCCCACACACAGGCTCGAAACCGCGGGCAAACAGACCCTGGTCATGATCTCCGCGGACCGGCTGGGTTCCGGCGACGACACGCTCGGCCGCGGCCTCATGTTCAGCTTCATCAAGACCCTTGGGGAGATGGGGGAGAACCTGTGGCGGCTCGTCTTCCTGAACAGCGGGGTGAAGCTCACCGTAAAGGGGGCCGAGACCGTGCCCCTGATCAGGGAGCTCGTGGAATCCGGGGTCAGCGTCCTGGTGTGCGGCACCTGCCTCCACCACTTCGGCCTTATCGAGGCCAAGGAGGTGGGGGAGACCACCAACATGCTGGACATCGTCACGAGCCTCCAGGTCGCGGACAACGTGATAAACATCTAGCCCGGACGGGCCGGTGCAACTGAGGGGGCTTCGCGCCCCGGTTTCAATTATCCTAGATCGTGGGACAACCTGGACGAAGAGATGAGTGAATCTAAAAAGATAAGGCTGTTGGAGACGGTCAAGGCCGCGGGTTGAGCCGCAAAGATTCCTCCGGGGGTCCTGGAGGAGGTCTTGGCCGCGATGCCACGAGAGATCCACCCCGACCTTCTGGTGGGAAGCGAGACGGGGGACGACGCGGGGGTTTTCCGTTTGACGGAGGAGCTCGCGCTCATCCAGACGGTGGACTTCTTCACCCCCATTGTGAACGACCCCTACCTCTACGGCCAGATAGCCGCGGCCAACGCAATGAGCGACGTGTATGCGATGGGCGGCAGGCCGCTCACCGCGATGAACGTGGTCTGCTTCCCCGTTAATGAGATGGATATCTCCTATCTCAAGGAGATCCTGAGGGGCGGCGGGGACAAGGTCCGGGAAGCGGGCGCGGTAGTGGTGGGGGGCCATTCCGTGGAGGACCAGGAGCTAAAGTACGGGCTAGCGGTCGCAGGGATCGTACACCCGGACAGGATACTCACCAACACGGGCGCCAAGCCGGGGGACCTCTTGGTGCTCACCAAGCCCCTGGGCACGGGCGTAATCGCGACCGCGGTGAAGGGCGGTTTCGCATCCGGGGAGGTCGAGGCCGGCGCGATAGAGGTCATGGCCGAGCTCAACGAGGCCGCGGCCCGGGTAATGGCCGAGTTTCCGGTGAGCGGGTGCACCGATGTCACGGGGTTCGGCTTTCTGGGCCACGCGCTGGAGATGGCCAGGGCCAGCCGGGTGGGCCTGAGAATATTCGCGTCCAAGGTGCCCCTGATCCCCGGAGTCCTGGAGTTGGCCTCCCAGGGCATGGTGCCGGTGGGGAGCCACCGCAACCTGGAGTTCTGCCGCAGCATCCTCAAGGTTGGTGAACGCGTCTCCCCGGTGCTTCTCGATCTTCTCGCGGACGCGCAGACCTCCGGCGGGCTCATCATCTCCATCCCAGAGGACCAGGCAGACAGCCTCCTCGAAAGGCTCAGGGCCGAGGGGGTCCAGCACTCCCAAATCGTGGGCCGGGTGAGGTCCGAGGGGGCCGGGTCCATCCAGGTGGTGTGATTGCCCGCCCATAGATTCCCATGTTTCTGAAACAAATCCATATCTAAAAAGTTCGCCTCTTTGGTCACAAAGCTCCTCCTCGTCTGTATATGAGGGTAGAAGCACGATATCCCCCATACGTTAGATAAAGGAGGAACCAAGATGGGAAAGAAGGCTGTTGCAACGCTGGCGGTGGTTGCGCTTTTAGGAGTTTTCGCTCTTCCGCTCTGGGCCCAGGGCCCCCGGCAGGGCCCCGGTTACGGCCCGGGTCCGTATTGCTTCGGCGGATTTGACAACGCGAAAAAGACGACCATCAACGCGCAGGTGGAAGAGGTGAGCCCGCCCTTCCTCGTGGTCAAGGACGCAAAGGAGACCCTCACGATCTTCGCGGGCCCCATACCCCTTTGGGCCAAGGAAGGTTTTGCCGCGACCAAGGGTGACAGGGTAAAGGTGGAGGCCGCGGAGTTCGCCGCTCCCTGGGGCAAGAGGCTCGTTGCCTATAACATCACCAACCTCACCACGAAGAAAGAGCTCAAGCTGAGGGACAAGGACGGCTACCCCATTTGGAAGCGCGGCAAGGGTTTCGCGCGCCGCGGCTATAAAGGCAAGAGATGGGGTCGCCACATGGGCTACGGCCCCGGTTACGGAATGGGCTACGGCCCGGGCAACTGCCCCAACCGGTAAGCAAAATGGTGCGGCGAGGGCATCTACCCCAGTCCTCGCCGCGCCCCAACCAGGGCCCATAACAGGGCCCGAAAGAGAGTGAGATTACAGATAATGAAGAACATACTGATTGTTTTGGCAGCCCTAGCAATCCTGGCCGCGGGGGCCTACCCGCTCCTGGCCCGGTCCCAGGGAATGGGCCGGGGCTTTTTCAGCGGCCAAGGTCAATATATAAAAGCCCCGGCCCCGGACGCGGACAATGACCCAAGAGGCTTTGGACGCTCAATGGGGAGGTTTCAGCGGGGTTTCAGAGGCCAGCGCGGCAATGACACCTGGCAAAGGGGCTATGGCAACACCGGCCGGGGGGGCTACTGGTGCCCCTACCGCGGGAGGTGGTAACCCTACAACCGCATGCGGGGGGCCGCGATCCGTGTCCCCCGCAATAGATGAGAAAAGGCTTGAGTAAAAAGATATATGTACTTGAGATAGCAAGCAAAAAAAGATATCATTACATAGCGCAATTCAGCATTTATCATTAACCGACTTTGGAAATACTTAATTGACTGACGCGATGCATGAGGCCCTGGAGGGCGGACTGGTGGAGAAGGCCCAAAGGGGCTCAAGGAGGGCCTTTGGGAAGCTTATGGAGCTTTACCAGAAACCGATATACAACCTGTGCTACAGGCTCACAGGCACAAAGGAGGAGGCGGAAGACCTCACCCAGGAGACGTTTTTGAGGGCCTACGAGCGCATGGATACCTTCAGGGAGGGCGCAAGGTTCCTGCCCTGGGTCTACACCATAGGGCTCAACCTGACGCGAAACCACCTGAGCCGCAGGCCGCTCCATCCCTTCGGCCAGGACCGCGAGGACCTGGAGCGCCACGGTAACGGAGGGCCCGGCCCCCAGGAACTCCTCCTGCAGAAGGAGGGGGGCGAGCGGCTGCAAGAGGCCCTCGGGGAGCTTCCCCTGGAGATGCGGGAGGCGGTATGGCTCCGCTACGGCGATGAAATGAGCTACGACGAGGTCTCAGATATTCTCTTCATCTCGCCGGCCGCGGCCAGGATGCGGGTCCACAGAGGGCTCAAAAAGCTCAAGGAGATAATGACCACCACAGGAGATTAAAAATGGAGGACAGGGATAGACTCATTCAAAAGGGACTCGACGGTGAGCTCTCCGAAGAGGAGGAGGCCCGGTTCCAGAGGCTCCTGGAGGAAGACCGGGAGCTCCTTGAGGAGCTGAGCGCGCTTAAAGGCCTAAAGCGCGATCTGGCCTCCATGCCGAGGCTTGAGCCGCCCAGCGGGCTCAAGAGGAAGGTCATGGGCAGGCTTCCCACGGGGGGGTGGCTCGGGCTCCTGTCCCGGCCCATCCTCACCCTCACCCCGGCCACCGCGGCCGTGGCCATTTTGCTCGTCGCGGGGCTCGTGTTCCTGCGGCCCGGCGCATCCGTGGTAAAGAAGACCCCGGACAGTGCGGCCGAGGAGGTTCTGGTGCGGCTTTCCATAAACTACCCCAGTGCCAAGAGCGTCAATCTGGTGGGCAGCTTCAACGACTGGAAGAAGGGAGAGATACCCCTGAGCGACGAGGCCGGGGACGGCAGGTGGAAGGTGACCGTCGCGCTGAAACCGGGGGTCTACGAATACATGTTCGTGGTGGACGGCAAGCACTGGGTGGTGGACCCCAACGCGGACTTTCTCAAGGACGACGGCTTCGGGAGGGCCAATGGCATTCTGGAGATATAAGACGGTCCGTGTCGCGCTGATACTGGCTCTCGCGCTGGCCTGGCCCACCGGCTCGGCCGCGGGTCCCGCGCTCAAGAGGCTCGGCCTGGCCATACCTCCGGGTCCCCAGGAGCAGGCCCTGGAGGGGCTGGCCCGGCGCGGCCTGTCCCGGGGCATCATCTCCCCCAAGGACCTGGCGGATATTCTGTACCACTTCAACCGCCACCGGCTCTCGCGCGCGAGCGGTCCCATGCTCTTTGAGGTCATGGAGGAGGGCGCGGCCAAGGGGGTTCCCCTCTCGCCTCTCATCGACAAGGTCCACGAGGGCCTGGTCAAGGGGGTGCCGCCGCGCCTGGTCACCAAGGCCCTGAGGAAGAGGCTCTTCGCGCTTCAAAACGCCGGTGAAATTATCGGGGTGCTGAGGGCCAAGCGCGCGCTGAGACGTCGTCCCCGCCGCGCGCGTCCCTTTGTGGTGCTATCTTCATACCTCGAGGCGGGTCTCAGCCCCAAGACGCTCTTTACCCTCGCGGGGTCGCAAGAGGTAGAATCCATGCCCCACATGATGCACGGCGCGAGGGCGATCTGGCGTCTCAAGGTCGCGGGCCTCTCCGAGGGGGAGGGCCTCGGGCTGGTGAGGGCCGCGCTCAGGCAGGGGTGCGGGCCTCCGGGGCTCAATATCGTGACCCACGAGGTGGCCAAGAGGCTGAGGGCGGGCATGGACTCCGGCGCCGCGGTCAAGCAGGTCACCGGAGAGCTGCCCCGGATCAGGAAATACTGCGAGCGGTTCAGGAGGCACAAGCGCCACATGATGAGAATGCACCCCAGGTGGTAGGCGGCCTGCCCCTCGGCCCCTATCACCGGCCTCGCGCCCGAT
>JARFUL010000231.1 GCA_029289015.1 Syntrophobacteria bacterium
GGCGCGGGACGACTCGATGATCTGCGTGGTGGAGACCGAGGCCGACCTCATGGCGCTGGAGGAAGCGGGCGCGTTCAAGGGCCGCTACCACGTTCTCCTGGGCAACATAGATCCCCTCGCGGGGGTGGGCCCAGACGACATCACCATCTCGGCCCTTATCAAGAGGATAGAAAAACGCGGGGTGAAGGAGGTGGTCCTCGCGCTGAACCCCACCACCCAGGGCGAGGCCACCTGCGCGTATCTCACGAACATCCTGAAGCATACCGGCGTGAGCCTGACCCGCATTGCATACGGCCTTCCCGCGGGCGGCGACCTGAAGTATGCGGACAAGGTGACGATCCGCAGGTGCCTCGACGGGAGGACAAAACTATAGGGACCGGCCCCCTGGCGTGCTGGCTGTCACCTTAGCGCTGGCTCTGGGTTAAATACTCTTCACTTGATATTTTCGCAGCGGGTGGGTTAAAATTTACTTTGTGATGTTAGCGATTTGCAACGAAAGAGGGCCCTTTACATGATTGAGATAAGGTTTCACGGGAGGGGCGGTCAGGGCGCGGTGACCTCCGCGGAGCTCACCGCGCTCGCCGCGATTGGCGAGGGTAAATACGCGCAGGCCTTCCCCAGCTTCGGCCCCGAGAGGAGGGGCGCGCCGGTCGCGGCCTTTGTGCGTATCTCCAACGAGCCCATCCGCACCAGGGAGAAGATCTACAATCCGGACATCGTGGTGGTCCTGGACCCGACCCTTCTCGGCATCATAGACGTCGCGGAAGGGCTGAAGTCCAACGGCATCGTGGTGCTCAACACGAAGAAGAGCCCCGACGAGATAAAGTCGGAGTTCGGGATAAAGGCCAGGCTCGCGGTGGTGGACGCGACGAGGATAGCCATGGAGACCATGGGGATTCCCATAACCAACACCACGCTTTTGGGGGCGCTCATAAAGTCAACGGGGGTGATAAGCCCCCTTTCCATTGAGGAGCCGCTGAAAGAGAGGTTCGGCCCGATAGCCCAGAAGAACCTGGACGCGTTCCACAGGGCCCTCGCGGAGACCACGTTCTAACGGGGTGGACCCGGGTTAAGCGATAAGGAGAATTCATGGCCAAGAGAGTTGGAATAGAGGTCTCGATCGCGTGCGCGGAGGCGGTGAGGCTGGCCAATGTCGATGTTGTTCCCGCGTATCCCATAACCCCCCAGACCCACATAATTGAAGACCTGAGCCAGCTCGTCGCGGAGGGTGAGCTGGACGCGGCCTTCATCCCGGTGGAGTCCGAGCACTCGGCCATGTCCGCCGCGCTCGGTGCGGCCGCGGCCGGGGCCAGGGTCTTCACCGCGACCTCGAGCCAGGGCCTAGCGCTCATGCACGAGATCGTGATGCTCGCGCCCAGCCTCAGGCTGCCGGTGGTGATGGTGGTGGCCAACCGCGCGCTCAGCGGCCCCATCTCCATCTGGAACGACCACTCCGACATCATGGCGGAGCGGGACTGCGGGTGGGTCCAGATCTTCTGCGAGAACGGCCAGGAGGTCTTCGACCTGACCCTGGTCGCGTTCAACGTGGTGGAGGACGAGCGGGTGCTCCTTCCCATCATGGTGAACCTCGACGGGTTCCAGCTGAGTCACATGATCGAGCCCATAGAGATTCTCGACCAGGAAGAGGCAGACACCTATCTCAGGCCGCACAAGGCCGCGTTCCGCCTCGACGTGGACAACCCCACCTCCATGGGGCCGGTGGGCCTTCCCGAGTACTTCTCCGAGGCCAAGATGGCCGCGGACATGGCGCTCAAGGGGTCCAAGGAGGTGGTTGAGGAGGAGCTCAAGAGGTTCGGGGAGACCTTCGGGCGCCACTACAACGTGGTGGAGACATACAAGGCCGAGGGCGCGGAGGTCATTATCCTCACCATGGGCTCCATCTCCGAGACCGCGATGAGCGCGATAGACAAGATGCGGACCTGGGGCAAGAAGGTGGGTCTGGTGAGGATACGGCTCTGGAGGCCCTTCCCCATCGAGGAGTTCGTGGCCGCGGTCAAGGGAGCGGAGGTCATCGCGTGCATAGACAGGGCCGTGACCTTCGGCGGCACCGCGGGGCCGGTGGCCTCGGAGGTGCGCTCCTGCCTCTACCACCTCCCAGGTAAGCCCGCGGTGATAAACTTCGTGGCCGGCCTGGGCGGCAGGGACGTGACGGTGGACGACTTCGTGACCATGGTGGACAGGGCCCAGCACTATCTCAGGAAAGGGATCTTCCCGCCCTACGAGCTGATAAACATCGCGGGCGAGGAGGAAAAGGAGGCTGAAAGTGCCTAAGGAGACGGGCAAGACCAGGTGGCAGGACCTGCCCATAGGGTTCATGATCACGGACGCGGGGAACGCGGCGGAGTACCATACAGGCACCTGGCGGTCCCAGCAGCCGGTGAGGAACAACGACAGGTGCTTCAGGTGCGGGATGTGCTACCTCTTCTGCCCCGAGGGCTGCATCCACCGGGGGCCAGACGGCTACTTCTTCGCGGATTTGCGCTACTGCAAGGGGTGCGGCATCTGCGCGCAGGAGTGCTGGTCCGACACCATCAACATGGTGGAGGAGACGGAATGACCCGCTCGGGTCTTTTCGTATAGCTATTTACTTTGGAACAAACTGGACCGGAGCAGACATAATGAAACTTGTCGAGAACTTCGATATCTTCGCGCCCGTGGTGGTCCCGCCGGAGGAGTACTTCTCCCCCGGGCACCGGGCCTGCCAGGGGTGCGGCGAGGTGCTGGCCGTCCGGCTGGTGTGCAAGGCCCTGGGTCCCAACGTCATCATCTCCATGGCCACCGGGTGCATGGAGATCGTGTCGTCCCCCTATCCCCACTCCGCGTGGCGGGTGCCGTGGCTCCACGTCGCGTTTGAGAACGCGGCCGCGGTGGCCTCGGGGGTGGAGGCCGCGCTCAGGGTCATAGAGCGCAAGGGCAAGATACCCGCGAAGAATACCCACTCCATCGCGATGGGGGGCGACGGCGGCACCACGGACATCGGGCTCCAGTCGCTCTCCGGCATGCTGGAGCGGGGGCACGACGTGGTCTACGTGTGCTACGACAACGAGGCCTACATGAACACCGGGGTCCAGCGCTCCTCCTCCACCCCCTTCGGCGCGATGACCACCACCTCGCCCCCGGGCAAGATGAGCTTCGGGCAGTCCACCTGGAAGAAGAACGTCGCGGAGATCGCGGTTGCCCACAAGATCCCCTACGTGGCCACCGCGTCGCCGTCGTATCCCATAGACCTGATAAACAAGATAAAGCGCGCGGTGGACGTTGTGGGGCCCGCGTACGTGCACGTGCTCTCCGTGTGCCCCACCGGGTGGCGCTCCGCGGGCAACAACTCCATCAAACTGGGCAGGCTCGCGGTGGAGTCCGCGGTCTTCCCCCTCTACGAGGTGAAGGACGGAAAATACCGGCTCACCATCGATCCGCCCAAGCTTCGGCCGGTGAGTGACTACCTGAAGCTCCAGGGGAGGTTCAGGCACCTGACCCCGGACCTCATCGAGCAGATACAAAAAAGGGTCACCGAGGAGTACGGGATTCTCAAGAAGAAGTGCGAGGAGTAACCGAGGCCATGAGCGAAGCGAAGATCGACAACAAGGGGATCACCGGGATACTGGAGAGCTATGACTATGAGCCCTCCGCGCTCCTGGCGGTGCTTCAGGACCTCCAGGAGAAGTACGGGTGCCTCACCCTTGAGATGATGAGGTTCCTCGCGGACGCGATGGAGATCCACGTGCCGGACATCTACGCCGCGGCGAGCTTCTACAGGATGTTCAGGTTCGAGCCGAGGGGCAAGCACTCCATAACCTTCTGCACGGGCACCACCTGCCACGTGAACCACTGCCATAGTGTGCTTTCCGCGCTGAAGAAAGACCTTCGCCTCAACGGCCGCGACACCACGAAGGACGGCCAGTTCACCCTTGAGGAGGTGCACTGCCTGGGGCTTTGCCACATGGGCCCGGTGATGAAGGTGGACAACGAGTACCACGGGCGCCTCGGCCCCGGCGACGCGCTTAAAGCCATAGCCAAGCTCAAGAAGAAAAGGCCGAAGGCCGCGGTGAAGAAGAGAGAGAAGAAGGCCGCGAAAGAGGTGGCCAAGAAGGTCGCGAAGAAGGCCGCGAAGAAAGTCGCGAAAAAGCCCGGAAAAAAGAGTGCTAAGAAGGGCGCGAAGAGGGGCGCTTAAGATATGGCTATCAAAAGTCTCAGCGGACTCAAAAGGCTCAGGACCCAGGCGCGAAAGAGGCTCTTTCCCGACAGCGCGAGGATAACGGTGGGGCTTTCCACCTGCGGCGTGGCCGCGGGGGGGCTCAAGGTCCTCGCCGCGATCCAAAGGGCCGTAGTGAGGGAGAAGCTCGACGCAATCGTGGAGCCGGTGGGGTGCATGGGGCTCTGCTTTGAGGAGCCCCTGGTGGACGTCTACCTGCCGGGCCGGCCCAGGGTGACCTACGGGAAGATGACCCCCGCCGCGGCCTCCGCGCTCGTGAAGAAGCTGAAAAAGGGCGATCCGCCCGCGAAGGGCGCGCTGTGCCGCATGGACGCGATAGAGAACCCCTATAACGGCAAGGCGCGCAAACTGGCCAAAGAGGTGGGCCCGGACCTGAAGAAGGTCCCGGGATTCTACGAGATGGAGTTCACCAGGTCCCAGGTCCACAACGTGATGCGCAACTGCGGGCTCATCAACCCGGACGACATAGGCCACTACGTCGCGCGGGAAGGTTACTTCTCGCTCTACAAGGCGCTCACCGAGATGACCCCCAAGAAGGTCATAGACACCGTGGAGAATGCGGGGCTGAGGGGCCGGGGAGGGGGCGGGTTCTCCACGGGGTTCAAGTGGCGGGCCTGCCGCCAGGCCAAGGGCAAGCCCAAGTACGTTCTGTGCAACGCGGACGAAGGCAACCCCGGCGCATACATGGACCGCACCCTTTTAGAGGCGGACCCCCATCTTATCATCGAGGGCATGCTCATAGGCGCGTACGGCATCGGCGCTTCCCAGGGGTTCATCTACG
>JARFUL010000232.1 GCA_029289015.1 Syntrophobacteria bacterium
GAAATAAAATCTGTAAGTGATTTTCAGTTACGAATGAAAGAGAAGCATCTTAGAGCAAGTCAATTTCCTAACCAAGTAATTCTTTCATCTGGAGTTACACTCACACGCCCAAGTGAATGGAGTTAGTAGACTGTGCCCAAAACTGTGCCCGCCATACCGAAAGGGACCAATTCTCCCGGCCGACCCCCTTCAGCAAAACCTGGATAGTTTCTGGATAAACCCGGAAATATCAGCACAGAAAAAAGGCTCGGCCCCCTGTTTTGGGGGCCGTAACTTATTGTTTTAATTGTGGAGCCAGCGAGGGGATTTGAACCCATGACCTGCTGATTACGAATCAGCTGCTCTACCTCTGAGCTACGCTGGCCCATGTGCTGAAAACACCTATATCACCGGGGGGTGGGGGAGTCAAGGGGACTTGTGGAACCAGGGCCGCGGGGCTTGGGGCCGTGATCATCGGTTCGAACTACCTGGGGTGCTGCAAAACCCTCGCTGGCTAACGCGACTTCTCATAGTAGGGCATTGCCTCGGGGATGTAGGCCCTGATGGACTCGATCCTGGATTCGGGCGCGGGGTGGGTGGAGAGGAACTCTGGGGGCCTTGAGCCTCCGTGCTCGTTCATCCTCTGCCAAAACGCAACCGCGGCCCGGGGGTCGTAGCCCGCCCTTGCCATGAGCATTAGCCCTATGCGGTCCGACTCGTTCTCATGGAGCCTGCTGTAGGGAAGGAGAAGGCCCACGGTCGCGCCCGCGCCGTAGACCGCCATAAAGAGCTGCCTGGTCTGGTTGGGCCTGCTGGAGAGCGCGACGGACAGGGCAACCCCCCCCATGTTTACCAGGAGCGCCTGGCTCATGCGCTCGTTTCCGTGGCCTGCTAGCGCGTGGGCCACCTCGTGGCCGATGATCACCGCGAGCCCGCTCTCGTCCCGGGTGTAGGGAAGGATGCCGGTGTAGACCGCGATCTTGCCCCCCGGCAGGCACCACGCGTTCACCGTTTTATCGTCCTCGATCAGGTTGAACTCCCAGTTGTATTTGCTGACCTCATGCTCCTGGCCGGAGTCCCTCAAAAAGGTTTCAGCAGACCTCGCGACCCTTTCCCCGACCCTCTTCACCAGCGCGACCTTTTGACGATCCTGGGAGAGCTTCGACTCCCTGAGCACCTGGTCGTACTGCCTGAAGCTCATGCCAATGAGCTGGGAGTCGGGAATAAGGTGCAGCCCCCTTCGCTCGGTAATGGGGACCTGCGCGCAGCTCAGCAGAAATAGAAAGAGTGCGAAAAAGAGCGCCGCGCGGTAAAGCGGCCCGAAAAGAGGGTCTTTTGGGTTTGGGGGTTTCATATGGATCGCCCTCCTGAGACAGGCCCCGAAAAAAGCCCGTTATGGTTTTCCCGTGAGACAGGCCAGGCAGGGATATTTTACCAGGAAGCGGCTCATAGTAAAAGCTTCTCACCGGGAAGGGATAAGGGCCAAGGCCTCAAAGGCTAGGACCAAAGCCCGCCGGGAGCTTCGCAAGTATCCTGAGTTGCCGCCAAGTGACCGGGATAATTGATATTTAAAGCCTAGCAGCCGTGGTTGGGGAGCAAGCACTGAGATAAGAAGAGAGGGCTGGGAAAAATCTCCTTGACATTCGAACAGTTGTTTGATACAAACGTTCGTTATAGAGGAGGGTTGGCCATGACACAAAAGATTGATAATGACGCGCTCACCAAGGAGAGGATCCTGGACAAGGCCGAATTCCTGTTCAGCCAGAAGGGCTACCACGCGGTGAGCGTGCGGGAGATAACCAAGGCCGCGCGCTGCCACGTGGGCGCGGTGAACTACCATTTCGGGTCCAAGAAGAACCTCTATCTCAGTGTTTTCCGGGACAGGTGGCTCAACCGCGCGCTCAGGATGCAGCAGTTCTTCAGGGATTCCCTCCCGGACAGGGAATCACCGACACCGGCCGAGGTGGTCAGGGCCCTGGCCCAGGCCTTTATCGGGGGGCCCCTCTCGGATGAGGAGCGGCTCAGGCACCACCAGCTTATGGCCAGGGAGATGGCAAAGCCCTCGGAGGCCCTCGACATGGTGGGGGAAGAGGGGATGAAGCCGTTCTTCAAGGAGCTGGTCCTGAGGCTCGGCCCCGCGATGCCCGAGGGGATCGGCCGCGACCGGATGATGCTCAACATTTTAAGCATCTTCGCGCAGGTGCTCTACTTCAACTTCGCCAGGAGCGCGGTTACCCTTATAGCAGGGCGGGAGTACGACAGGGAGTTCAACGCCATGCTGGTGGAGCACATCATCGAGTTTTCCCTCAACGGGCTGGGCGGCACCAGCGAGGAGAGCCGGGGGTGAGACGTATCCTGGGCTATATCTTGCTGGCCCTGGCCCTTTGCGCGGCGGGCGGCTGTTTCAACATGGGGCCGGACTACCGCCGTCCCGATGACGCGGTGGACGAGCTCCCGGCATACCAGCACGCGCCCGCTGCCCGGGTTGCAGCAGAGATAGAGGACAGGTGGTGGGAGATCTTCGGCAACCCCGAGCTGAACGGGCTGGTTGAGGAAGCGCTGAAGAACAACCTGGATATCAGAAAGGCCGCGGCCAGGATCCTAGAGGTCAAGGCCCAGTTCGTGGAGGCCCGGGCCAACCGGCTGCCCGGGGTGAACGCTGAAGGCAGTTTCCAAAGACAGCGGCGCCCGGTGGAGACACCCGCGCAGTCATCCCAGGGAGGGGCCAAGAGAGAGGGCGTTACCCAGAACACCCTCGCGGTCTCCCTTGCCGCGTCCTTTGAGCTCGATCTTTGGGGCCGGCTTGCCAGGGCCGAGGACGCGGCCAGGGCCGAGATGCTCAAGGCCGATGAGAGCCGCAGCACCGTGGCCCAGACCGTGGTGGCCCAGACAGTCACCGCGTACCTCCAGATGGAGTCCCTGGAGCGGCAGATAGATATCGCCAAAAAGAGCATTGAGAGCTACAAGAGGAGCCGGGCCCTGGTGGAGAGCCGCTACCGTCGCGGGCTCACCACCATCCTGGAGGTGAGGCAGGCCCGGAGAGTTTTGGCCCAGGCCGAGGCCTCTCTGCCCTCGCTGCGCCAGGAGTTGGGCGTGGTGCAGCAGACCCTGGCCGTGCTGCTGGGGCGATACCCCAAGACCCGGCCCCCCAGGCAACACCCTGAGGACTACTACAGGAGGCTCGCGCCGGTGCCCCCGGGGCTGCCCTCCGACCTGCTTCTCCGCCGCCCGGACATAAAGGCCGCGGAGGCGGAGCTCATGGCCCTGAACGCGAGGGTGGGGGTGGCCAAGGCGAGCCGGTTCCCCCGGATCTCCCTCACCGGGTCCTTCGGGTACACCTCCAACGAGCTGAACACGCTGCTCAAGCCCGAGAGCGAGATCTGGTCCATCGCGATGGGACTCTTGCAGCCCATCTTCGACGCGGGAAAGCTCAGGGCAGAGCAGAGGGCCGCGGAGGCGAGATACAGCCAGGGCGTTGCCCATTATGCGAAGACGGTGCTTGTCGCGTTCTCCGAGGTGGAGTCCGCACTCTTGACCAGAAAGGAGCAGCTTGCCAAAAGAGGCAGGGTACTCAAGTTCCTCAAGGAGGCCCGGGCCACCCAAAAGCAGGCCGAGAGCCGCTACATGCGGGGCCTTACGGACTATCTGAACGTGCTGGAGTCCCAGCGCACGAGGTTCGACGCGGAAAAGAGCCTGGTCCTGGTGGACCTCGCGGTGCTCAGCAACCGGGTCAGCCTGCACCGCGCGCTGGGGGGAGGCTGGGACCGGGTTCTGGAGAGAGAAGGACAAGGGCAAAAAGAGTGAGGGAGCCCCCCGGTCCACGCGGGGGTTCCTACCTACCCTTCAAGCCCCTGTGAGCAGGGGCCAAAAGAGAAGAGTCGGTTGCAATGAGTAAAAAAACAAGTCGGGTTTTGCATATCGGAGTTGCTATTTTACTCATCGCGCTGGGCGCGGTGCTTCTTAAGACCCTTTCTGCATCAAAGCCCAAGATAAAGAAGAAAAAGCCCGCTGCTGCCGTGACCTTCGTGCGCACGATGAGGGTGGCTACCGGCGCGCACGCGGTCCGTATCCTCAGCGAGGGTACCGTAAGGGCGGACATGGAGATAGAGTTGCTGCCCCAGGTGGGGGGCAAGGTGGTGTATGTCTCCCCCTCCCTGGTGAACGGCGGGTACTTCAAAAAGAGGGACGTGCTTTTGCGCATAGACCCGGTGGACTACGAGTTGGCCCTGACCCTGGCCCGGGCCAAGGTGAAGGACTCGGAGGCCAACCTCAGGATCGCGGAGGAGGAGAGCGCGGCCGCGAAAGAAGAATGGCGGTTCTTGAACCTGGAGGATCAGAAGGCCGAAGAGGCGCCTCCCCCGCTGGTGGCCAAGGAGCCCCAGCTCGCCGCGGCCCAGGCGAAGCTGGACGCGGAGCTGGCGGAACTGAAAAAGGCGGAGCTTGCCCTGGAGAGGACCGTTATCCGCGCGCCCTTCAACGGCCGGGTGAGCGAGGAGTCCGTGGACGTGGGGCAGTATGTGTCCAAGGCCCAACCCCTGGCCTCGCTCTACTCCACCGACGTGGCCCAGATCGTGGTGCCCCTTGAGAACGAGGGGCTCATGTGGTTCCACGTGCCGGGGCTCACCCCGGGCTCCGGGCCCGGCTCCGACGCGCTGGTCCACGCGAACTTCGCGGGCAAAAAGCGGACCTGGCCGGCAGTGGTGGTCCGCGCGCAGGGCAAGCTGGACGAGCAGACCCGGATGGTGAACATAGTGGTGCGGGTGGAGAACCCCTTCGCGAAAAAGCCCCCCCTGATCCCGGGGCTCTTCGTTACCGTGGAGATAAGGGGGAGCGTGATCAAGGATAGCGCGATTATCCCCAGGGCCGCGCTGAGGCAGGGAGATATGGTCTGGGTGGTGGATAAGGACGGCAGGCTTCGCTTCAGGAACGTTGAGGTGGCCCGCATTCAGAACAACGACGTGTTGATAAGCTCGGGGCTCAAAGACCGCGAGCTGGTGGTGGTCTCTCCCCTCAAGGCGGTGAGCGACGGCATGGCCGTGCGCACCGTGCGCGCGGGGAAGGGGGCCGGGAAATGAGGGGCATAGTCGCCTGGTTCGCGGAGAACTACGTCGCGGCCAACCTGCTGATGGCCTTTCTTCTCCTCGCGGGCTTTGTTACCGGCATGACCATGAAGCTGGAGGTCTTTCCCGAGACCTCCCTCGACATGATCACCATCACCATGGAATACCCCGGCGCGTCGCCCGCGGAGGTGGAGGAGGCCATTGTCCGCCGCATCGAGGAGAAGATCGCGGGGCTGGCAGGCATAAAGCGGATCGATTCCCTGGCCAACGAGGGGGTCGGCACCGTGACCATCGAGGTCATGCAGGACTGGGACTTGAAGGAGCTCCTCGATGAGGTGAAGGCCGAGGTGGACCGCATCACCACCTTCCCGGAGGAGGCGGAGCAGCCGGTGGTCCGGGAGGTCACCCGGAGGAGAGAGGTGATCAGC
>JARFUL010000233.1 GCA_029289015.1 Syntrophobacteria bacterium
GAATTTCCTCAGCCCCGTGCCAATGAGCTCCCCGTGGAGGTTCAGCGTTACTTCACTGCCGCCCAGCTTGAGGTTGGCCAGCCTGGTTCCCGCGCCCAGGTTGCATCCGGCCCCGAGGATGGAGTCGCCCACATACGCGAAGTGGGCCGCCTTCGCGCCGTCCAGGAAGAGCCCGTTCTTCACCTCGGTCGCGTGGCCTATGACGCATCCTCTGCCTGCGATCACCCCGCCTCTCAGGTACGCGGCCTGGCGGACCTCGCAGTTGGGGCCGATCACGGTGGGCCCCTTGATCATCGCGCCGGGCTCCACAACCGCGCCCGGGCCTATGTAGACATCGGTTCCGAGGATGTATGCCCCCCCGAAGACAAACGCGGCCCCCTCCACAAGCTCCCCGTCAAGATAGACTTTGAAGCCGCGCTTTGTTGCGTCTCCGGGCTCAAAGGTCACCCCTTCCACATGGGCCCTGCCCTCGTGGAGCACGGTGTTCCTCGTGACGAGCCCCGGAGCCAGCCCCCCCAGGCCGCCGAGCTCGCGCGCGAGGCGCTCCGCGAACCCCTTCAATTTCGGCAGGAGCTCCCAAACCACCTCCACGTCGTTGAAGAGCTCCGGGTACGATATCCCTTCCGGGCCAAAGAACTCGGAGGGAACGGGTCGAGCTGGGTTCATGGGCAAAACACCTTGATCCAGGGGTTCTGTCAGGAAAAAAACTCTTTTTCGTCGTCCCTTCTAAGGTAGTCGGTACATCTTCCGGGACAGGGCGGAAGCTTGAGAAGACACATCTTGCGGTGAAAGTGAGAGCAGTCATTGAGGTTTCCGGGGGTCTTGACGATCAGGTCGCACTTGATCTCTTCCATCTCGGTGAAGTTCTCCCGGAACACGTCCCCGCATATTTTGAGTACGGTCTCCCTTTTGAGCGGGGGCCTGAGCCTCTTGAGCTCCTTGAGGCTCCTCGCGAAGCTCCGGGCCCATTTCACCCTCTTTCTAAGGAGCCGGCACTGGGGGCCCGCGGCGGAAGGCTCGTCTTTCACGCACCTCTTCTTGAGGTGGTGAAGACAGTCGTGCCCGGGAATTCGGATGGTGTGGGCCGGGTATTCGTTGGCTCTCATCTTTTGCTTTTCAGATACCTTGCGTGCTCTATCTTGATGCACCTGTTCTGCACCGCGACAAGGCCGTTCTCCTCGGCCTTGTGCGCGGCCTCGCTGTTCGCGAGGCCCAGCTGCATCCACACGACCTTCGCGCCGACCTCTATGGCATCGTCCACAACGGGAGGGATGGCCTCCGGCCGCCTGAAGATGTCAACGATATCTATGGGGTCCGGGATATCCTTGAGGGTCTTGTAGGCCTTCTCTCCCAGGACCTCCTTGAGTCTTGGATTCACGGGGATGATGCGGAAGCCATTCTCCTTGAGGTAGTGCGCGACCTTAAAGCTGGGGCGGTCGGCCTTGTCGGATATGCCCACCACCGCGACGGTCCGGTAGGTTCTCAGGATCTCGTCGATCTCCTCGTCGGAGACGATCTTATCCGGGAACTCGCAATCTTGGCTCACTTGCTTGGGCTCCACCAGAGATCAGAACTGATAAGGCGTATGGTCTGGACCTCTTGGGCCATAAAAATATGGCCTCAGCCAGGTAAGATCTCAAACAGATATAAGTTAGTTCATGTGGCGGATGTTAGTCAAGAATTTTGCTTTTCAAGATAAACTTTGGCCATGTCGAGGGCCTCTCCTTTGTCCCTTAGCTGGCCCTCCCAGAAGAGGGAGTTCAGAATCCTGAGGACTCTGCCCAGCTCGGGGCCTGGGCTGAAGCCGATTTCCAGGAGGTCCCCGCCCCTCACCAGGGGCTCTTTCAGCCGCCTCTGGCCCAGCACCGAGACGTTGTAATCCAGCCACGCGGCGAAGGGGCCTCTTAGCTCCTCGAGGGTCTTGCCGCCGCCCTTGGCCAGGTGGTCGGCCGCGAAGAGGCTAAGGAGCATCAGCGCGCTCTGCTGGCCGGGCCTGAAGAGCCTCGCGACCCCCCGGCCGCCGGTTGCCCGGGCCCTGATGAGCTGGCCCGGCCTGAGGTGATCGCGCACGAGGTAGTGGATGAGGTCCGCCTCCCGGTTGCTGAGCATCAGGCTCTGGGCCGCCGCGAGGGCTTTCTCGGCCCCCACCCTTTCGTGGCCGTAAAAGTGGATGTCACCGCGATGGTCCGTCCACAGCGTGTCCGGCTTTCCCAGGTCGTGGTAGAGCGCGGCCAGCTTGAGAAGCGACCTTACGGTTCGGGTCTCCACCAGGGTCTCTTCCAGGAGCTCCCCCACCGGGCCCGCGTGGCTTCCGAAAGGTTTGGGGAGCTCCCTCTCCAGGGTCTCGACCCCCGCGACGGTAAAGAGCGTATGCGCGAAGAGGTTCACCCGGTGGTGTCTGCCCTGGCTTATCCCTTCCAGGCTCTTGAGCTCCGGGAATACCTGGAAGAGAACGCCGTACCTCTCCATGGACATCAGGGTGACGAAACACCTTTGTGAGTTTAGGACCCTGAAGATCTCGTCCCGCACCCTCTCCCGGGCCGCGTGCTCGAGGCGGTCCACCGCGCCCCAGATCAGGACCAGGGTGTCCGCGCTCATCCGCCAGCCGAAGGACGCGAAGAACCTGAAGCCCCTCAGAATTCGGAGCGGGTCGTCCAGGAAGCTGTCGCGCGACGAGACGCGGATGAGCCCCTCCTTGAGGTCGCCCAGGCCGCCGAGCGGGTCGTGGAGCACGATCTCCTCGCCGGTGTGCTCCAGCGCGATGGAGTTTACCGTGAAATCCCTGGCCTTGAGGTCAGCTAAAATATCGCGCTCTTTCAAGGGGGCAAGGTCCAGGGTCCACCCTTCGCCAACCACCCTGAATATTCTCCTTTTTTCGTCCAGGGGAAAGACGGACGCGCCCAGCGCTTCGGCCGTGTCCCGGGCCGGTCTCTCGGGGTCGCCATCCAACACGAGGTCGAGGTCCGGGCACTCGAGCCCCAAGAACCCGTCGCGCACCGCGCCCCCCACCAAAAAAAGCCGGGCGGACCACCCGGGGATAAGCCGGCTCGCCAGGCCCAGAGGCGGCCTGGAGAAAAGGGCTTTTACCTCTTCTAAACCCACAAGCTCCATGATAAGGTTTTTAAGGCTTTTGGTCTTGAGTTGTCAACAAGTAATTTTGTAATATTAACTATTACAGCTACTTGTAAAAAATATATAATGTATAACATTAACCAAGGTGTCGGAAATTGGACCCCCTGACCCACGCGTGCACCGGCGCTCTCTTTGGCCGGGGTTTTTTCAGGGACCGGCTCGGCCGCACCGCGGGGTGGGCGGGGTTTCTGGCCATGATGTGGCCGGACATTGATATTCTGCTCAGGTTTTTCGGCCGCGATTTCTACCTG
>JARFUL010000234.1 GCA_029289015.1 Syntrophobacteria bacterium
CCCTCTTCGATCCCCTCCCCTATATCCTTCACCCCTTTGCCGGACCCCTTGATCACCTCCTTCACACCCCTCTCAACGACCCCCACGGTCTTTTGCGCGAGCCACTTGGGGTCAACGTTGAAGCTCGGCTCCTTGGTGGTCCCGGAGACCAGCACCGGCAGCGCGGGCCAGCCCGGCTCCTCGGAGATCTCGTCCAGCACCGTGTCTATGGGGATGATGTTGTTGGCCCACTTCTTGGGCACCTTGATGGTGAGCTTGCCGTTGAGCTTCTTGTCCAAGAGGCCGATTGTCGCGTGGCCCGCGAGCCTGAGATGGGGCCCGGTCATGGTGAGCTTTTTTACGGTGGCCACCCCGTAGGCTGTGGAGCAGTCCGCAAAGAGCCTGTCGAAGAGAATCGCTTTCAGCTCGTCCGTCCTGAAGAGCTTGGCCATCTTCTCCACCGCGACGTGGTTCACCAGCTTGCCGTCCGTGACCGTGAGCTTCAGCTTGGAGTTGAGCTTGGCCAGGTCGCCGCCCTCTCCTTCTGCATTGCCGCTCGCGGCCATGGTGCCGCTGAGCTTCCCCTTCAGGTCCGGCTTCAGTACGCTGACGAGCTGGGCCAGGGAGGTGCCCTCAAGGTCGATCTGGGCCGCAAACCGCGGCCCTGGAACATTGTAGAGGGTCTCGGCCTTTCCCCTGAACTTTCCCTCGTAGAGCCCTCCGTAGAGCGGCTCGACATACGCGCCCTTGTCCTTCAGCCACACAATGGCATTGAGCGGCGCGACCACTATGTTTTGGACCTTCAGCTTCGCGATGTTCAAAGAGACCTTTCCCCTCACCGGGGGCGCCTCTATAACGCTCTTTTTGGCCGGCTCCTCCTTCTTCGACGGCTGCCGCGCGGCCTCCTTTGGCGGGGGCTTTTTGGCCTCCTTCTTCTTGGGGAATATGGCGAGCAGCTTGTCTATGTCCAGGCTCTTGGAGCCAATAACCAGGTCCACGAGTAGGGGGGAGTTTCCGAGCTCAAAGGTGCCTTTGCCGGTAATCTCTTGGTCGTCTACAGCCACCAGGAGCCTCTCGATCCCTATCTTCTTGGGCGGGAGCGCAAACGCGGTCTTTAGCCCTACCCGCAGGTTTACGGGCGCGGTGAGCGTGCGTCCGGTCTTGAGCCTCAAACCCTCGATCCTGGCCTCGGTGGAGAGGTCCAGGTTCTTGCCCGCCAAAATGGAGATGTCTGCGCTCAACCCGAACTTTCCCTGGCGTATGGGACCATAGAGGTACCAGGATTCTCCCTCTTTCTTTCTCAGGGTCCCCAGCCTCTCAGCGGAGACCTTGACCTGGGCCTTTACGTCCTTTTTCGCAATGTCCAAACTCCCATCCACTGCAAGCTTGAACGGGCGGCCCGCCCACACATCGGCCGCGAGGGTGTAGGGAAAGGGCCGCTCGAGGGAGAACTCTTGGGCCGCAAATTCGATGTTCGTGACCTTGTGCACCCGGGCCGGTCTTTTGGTATTGTCACTGAAGGTGAACATCCCCCGCTTGAGGACCACCCTGTCTATGGTGACCGAGAGCGGAACACCCTTCTTGGCCTCGGGCTCGGGTTTGGGAGGCCCGGCCTCCCCCTTCTTTTCCGCGGCGAGGAGGTCCTCGATGCTGAGACGGCCTTCCCTATCCTTGAAGATCGCTATCTCGGGCCCGATAAGGGCCACCTTCTTCAGCGCGACCTTGAGGTTTAACAGGGCCATGAAGTCCCACCCCAGCGCGACCTTGTCGACCTTGAGAAGGGGAAGGGGCTCATTTTCTCCCTGAATGTTGAGCCCTTTAATGTAGAACCCCGAGAGGCTCGCGCCTGCGTCACTAATGGCCACCTTTCTTGCCAGCTTCTTCTCCAGGGGAGGGATGACGAAGGCCATGACCCTCTCTTTGGTGAAGTAGACCTTGAGGAAGATCGCCGCGGCCGCGATCAAAAGGATAATGAAGCCAGCCCCGAAGATCAGGAACTTCTTAGCCCTGCCCATAAAACCCTCCACTTGAGACCTCGGGTTGACACCAGGCGCGTTCTGCCCCAGTTTTTAGATAATATAGGATTCCAAGGAAAATTTATACGCCAAAAAAAGAGCCCTTTGAGGTAAAATAGCCGGGGCGGATACCCTACCTTTTTATCTGGACGGACCAACTATTTTCCATAATAATACACCATCATGAAGATTCTCGTGGCAGACGAATCCCGCGCCGACCTCAAGCGCATCGAAACGATC
>JARFUL010000235.1 GCA_029289015.1 Syntrophobacteria bacterium
TTAAACCTGAACTGAATTATATCCCCGTCCTGCACCTCGTAGTCCTTGCCTTCGAGGCGGTAGACTCCCTTGTCCTTCGCGTCTTTGAAGGAGCCCGCGTCTTTCAGGTCGTCGAACGCGACCACCTCCGCGCGGATAAACCCCTTTTCAAAGTCGGAGTGCACCGCGCCCGCGGCCTGAACAGCAGGGGTGCCCCTGGGCACGGTCCACGCGTGGGCCTCCTGGTCGTTCACCGTATAAAACGTAACTACATTGAGGAGTTGGAAGGAACGCTCCACCACCACGTCCAGCACCGAGGTCTCGAGACCGTACTCCCCCCGGAACATGATGGCCTCCTCGTCCTCGAGCTGCATGAGCTCCATCTCTAGCCTCGCGCGTATCTCCACCGCGTCGGTGCTCTCGCCTTTCAGGGAGGACTTGTCCACGGGGATCGGGTCCTCGTCGAGCTGGTTTATCACGAAGAGCAAAGGCTTGAGGGACAGGAACCCGTAGCCCCGCATCATCGGCACGTCGAACTCCTCGGCCATCCCCCGAAGGGGCATGGAGAGCTCCAGCCTCTCCTTGGCCTTCTCCAGGAGCTCTTTTTCCACGTTGTCCGGCTTTTTGCCCTTGTGCTTCTCCTGGTCCATGCGCGCGAGCTTCTTCTCCACCACCCCGAGGTCGGAGAGGATCAGGTCGGCCTGCACGTGCGCGGCCTCGGCCAGGGGCTCCGGCTTGCCCAGGGTCGGGTCCTCGAAGTTTCTCAGGACCATGATGAGGCCGTCGGTGGGCCGGATCGCGTTGAGGAAGGACTCGGAGAGCTCCGCCTTCCTGTCCCGCCTGTCCCCGAGCCCGCCCACGTCCACGTACTCCACGGAGAGAGGCACTTGCTTCTTGGGGCTTTCCAGTTTGAAGATGAAGTCGAGCCTGGGGTCTGCAAGCTTGGCTACCCCCACGTTCACCTGCTGGCTGGGCCCCGAGAAGTGGGACGTCTTGGCCGATATGCCGGTGAGCGCGTTGAAAAGGGTTGTCTTTCCCGTCCTGGGAAGGCCGATGATGCCGAGCTTCATGGGAACACCTCCGGGGAGTCAAGTTGCTCTGAGGTGCCGGTTATGCTAAAAACTCTATAGGTTTTGGAGCGCAATTACAAGGAGTTTGACCCGGGGGTTGCGATGAAGGTTCAGGATCATATCGAGGAAATCAAGAGACACCCCAACTTCTCTGACGTGGGCATGGTGGTCTCCCACAACGGGGTGGTCAGGTCCTTCACCAGGGACGGCCGGCCCACCAGGTCCCTTACGGTTGAGGCCGACCTTCGGGCCATAGAGAGGATCAGGGCCGACATAAAGGGAGCGCCGGGCATAGTTGACGCGCTCTTTTACGTGAACGAAGGTAGAAGAGAGGTGGGGGACGACGTGCTCATCATCACCGTCGCGGGGGACATCCGGGAGAACGTGTTCCCCATGCTTGTGGAGGCTGTGAACAGGGTCAAGAACGAGGCCCTGAAGAAGACCGAGGATCTCGTGTAAGGACAGGCCCTTATGGAAAAAGACTACATATACCTGGACTACAACGCGACCACCCCGGTGGCCCCCGTGGTCCTTGCCGCGATGCTCCCCTTTTTGAAGGAGGGGTTCGGCAACCCTTCCTCCTCCCACCCGCTGGGCAAGAGGGCGAAGCACGCGGTGGAAAATGCCAGGGCCGAGGTGGCCGGGCTCATAGGCGCAGAGCCTCAAGAGATTATATTTACCTCATGCGGCACCGAGTCCAACAACCTCGCGCTCTGGGGGCCGGTGCTCGCGAGGGGGGGCGGGGGTCATATCGTGGTCTCAAAGGTGGAGCACCCCGCGATCATCAACCCCGCGCTCTTCATGGAGGAAAGGGGGGTGCGGGTCTCCTTCGCGGGGGTGGACTTGAGGGGGGTGGTGAGCCCCGGGGCAGTGGCCGCGCTCTTCGACCCGGACACGGTGGTGGTGTCGGTGATGCACTCCAACAACGAGACCGGGGCCATCCAGCCCGTGGCCGAGATAGCCCGTCTTGCCCGGGAAAAGGGTATTCTCATGCACACCGACGCGGCCCAGTCCGTGGGCAAGGTCCCGGTGGACGTGGCTGAGCTGGGGGTCGACC
>JARFUL010000236.1 GCA_029289015.1 Syntrophobacteria bacterium
CCGCGACTGAATCGTCTCCAGGGAGAGTCAGCCCATCCTTATCCGTATGGAGACGGGTATCTCCCTTCCGTCCTCGAGGTCCTTGAACTTGCCCTCGACCTCCACCATCCTCCGCCGCTTCTGGGCGCGCTCCACCTGGGGCAGCCAGTTGTTCGTTCTTCCTCCTTACCAGCTCAAATCCGGCACACCGCGCGCCATGTTGCCCGCGAAAAACCCGGCCTCTCGGGTATCGGCCGGGCAGATGCGCGAAGCGGTGCAAAGGGGTGGGTGGCGGGCTATTCCTCGTTGATCTTGGACCGAAGCACGCCGGATGTCTTAAAGACCACGACCCTCCTGGCGCGCAGGATGAGCTCCGCCTTGGTCTGGGGGTTGCGCCCCTTGCGCGCGCCCTTCTCCTTCACCATGAACTTGCCGAACCCGCTTATGAGGACGTCGCCCCCGGAATCGAGGGTGGACTTTATTATCTCTAGAAGGGTCTCCAGCGCCTGTCGGGATTTGCCCTTACTGAATCCTATCCTTCGGTGTACCTCGTTTACCAGGCTCTCTTTTGTAAGGGCCATTTTAAACCTCCGGGGGTGGCGCAGGTTCATGAT
This sequence comes from Syntrophobacteria bacterium, assembly GCA_029289015.1. Lineage (GTDB taxonomy): Bacteria > Desulfobacterota > Syntrophobacteria > JARFUL01 > JARFUL01 > JARFUL01. The sequence continues at coordinate 594 of JARFUL010000236.1, forward strand.
GGATCTTGGATCTTGGTCCCTTGGTGCTTACCTTTATCAATATTTGATAAATTTTATGCAAATCTCTTTTAATGTCAAGCCCTTTTGGGCATTCTCCCCAAACAAAAACCATTCAGGGCCCCAAAATAGGACCGCGCAAAAGCCGAGGAGATAGAGCTCCTTGGGCCCAAAACACGGGAAAAAGCCCCCTTGAGCCCCGCGCGGCAGACAGGGGGGCCGTATCGGCCCATTTTTGGGCTTTTTGTATATTCAATTTTTTCTTGTTAATCGCGCGCGATTTTTGGTAGAAACTTTTTTTTATATTGTGCTATAAATAACATTCGTAAAATTTTACCGTGACCATCGTGCGGAATCTGGCTTAGACTGGAACCTGCTTCTGAAGAAATTACTAATGATTCCGGGGCTCTATCCGGCGGAGGGCACTCGGCGACAAAGGAGAGCAGCATGGAGGGGAAAGTTAGTCTCACTATAGACGGTCAGGAAGTTTCAGTAGATAAGAGCGCCACTATATTAGAGGCGGCCCAATCTTTGGGTATACATATCCCCACCCTTTGCTACTCGTCTATTCTGCCCCAAAAGGAGAACTGCCGGCTCTGCGTGGTGGAGGTGGAGGGCCAGGACGACTTTGCCGCGTCGTGCGCGACCAAGGCGGAAGATGGCATGGTGGTGACCACCAACTCCGAAAAGATCGTTCAGACCCGGAAGTTCATCCTCGAGCTTCTCGTGACCGAGCACTACGGAGACTGCGTCGCGCCCTGCTCCCGCACCTGCCCCGCGGGAATAGACATCCAGGGCTATCTCGCGCTCGCGGCCCAGGGCCAGTACCTCGAGGCCCTGGCCCTTATCAAAGAGAAGAACCCCATGCCGCTCGTCATCGGCCGGGTCTGCCCCCACCCCTGCGAGACCCAGTGCCGCAGGATGCTGGTGGACGACTCGGTGAACATCAACTCCATAAAGAGGTTCTGCGCAGACTTCGACTACTCGCTGGGGCGCGCGCTGGTGCCCAAGGTGGGAGAGCCCACGGGCAAGAAGGTGGCCCTGGTGGGGGGCGGCCCCGCGTCCCTGTCCGCGGCCTACTACCTGAGGATCATGGGCCACGACTGCAAGATCTTCGAGGCCATGCCCACGCTGGGCGGCATGCTCCGCTACGGCATCCCCAGCTACCGGCTGCCCTACGAGATCCTCGACTGGGAGATCCAGGGGATCCTCGACCTGGGCGTGGAGGTGGAGCTCAACACCAGGCTGGGGGAAAACTTCACCCTCGAGTCCCTCAAGGCCGACGGGTTCGACGCGATCTTCATCGGCGTGGGCGCGTGGGCCGGCCGCCAGCTCGGCGTGGAGGGCGAGGACATCCCGGGCGTGCTCTCTGGGGTCCAGTTCCTCCAGGACGTCACCCTGGGCACCCGCACCACTGTCCCGGACAGGGTCGCGGTGATAGGGGGCGGCAACGTGGCCATGGACGCGGCCCGCACCTCGGTGCGGCTCGGGGCCAAGGAGGTCTACGTGGTTTACCGTCGGGCCAGGGAGCAGATGCCCGCGTCCGTGGACGAGATCGAGGGCGCGGAGCACGAGGGGGTCAAGCTGATGTACCTCTTCTCACCGGTGAAACTGGTGGGCAACGGCGAACTCACCGGCATAGAGGTGATGCGCATGGAGCTGGGGGAGCCCGACGCGTCCGGCAGGCGCGCGCCCGTTCCTGTCGAGGGCTCCGAGGAGGTCATCCCCGTGGACGCGGTGATCTCCGCGATCGGCCAGGTCCCGGACCTTGATTTCATCAAGGAGGAGCAGATATCCGGAGGCCTCGGTGGAACCCGGTGGAACTCCATAGTGGCCGACGAGGGCACCCTGGAGACCGAGGTGGAAGGGGTGTTCACCGGCGGCGACGTGTACCGCGGGGCGCTCACCGTGGTGCAGGCGGTGGGTGACGGCCGCACCGCGGCCTTTGCCATAGACAAATACCTTATGACCGGAGAGTCCGCGCCTGAAGATAAAGAGATGGACTTTGCCCGCGGGCCCAACATCAGGAGCGTGGACCCCAAATACCTGGAAGGGCTGCCCATCATCAAGCGGCCCAGGGTGATGGTCCACGAGGTGCACCCGAGCCACAGAAAGGGCAACTTCGACCCCATCGAGCCGGGGCTCAGCGAAGAGGAGGCCAGGGCCGAGGCGGAGAGGTGCCTGGCCTGCGGCTGCACCCGGCAGTTCAACTGCGATCTGAGGGACCTGTGCACCGACTTCCGCATCGAGGAGTGGCCCGAGCCCCAGGTTCTCCCCATCCATGAAATAAACGTGCTCTCCGACTTTGTGGTGGTGGACCCCAACAAGTGCGTGAAGTGCAGAAGGTGTGAGTCCGCGTGCAACTACTACCAGGGCTACGGCGCGGTTATCTTCGACAACGGCCCCGAGGTCACGGGGCTGTGCACCTCCTGCGGGATGTGCATCGACCTGTGCCCCACCGGCGCGCTGGCTGAAAAGGTCAAGGAGAAGAAGGGACCGTGGAAGCTCACGTCATACCTTACGGTCTGCCCCGAGTGCTCCGTGGGCTGCGGGATAGGGCTCCACACCGTAGCGGACAAGGTCCACAAGGTAAGCGGCCACAAGGACTCTGTGCCCGAGGTGCCCTATCTGTGCTACCTGGGCCGGGCCGCATACTCCAGGGCCGCAGGCCAGGAGAGGATAAAGAGCCCGCTCATCAGGGAGAACGGCAAGTTCAGGGAGGCCTCCTGGGAGGACGCGCTCGCCAAGATAAAAGAGGGCCTCTCCCAGTATAAGCCCGAAGAGGTGGGCGCGGTGGGCTCCGGCCGCGGAACCACCGAGGCCAACTACCTCCTGCAGAGGCTGGCCAGTGAGGGACTGAAAACCGCGAACATCGACTTCCCCGAGCGGGCCGTGTTTGCCGAAGGCCTCAAGGGGCTCTTCGCGTCCACCGGCACCTACGGCGGCACCGGCTCCTACGAGCGGCTGCAGGAGGCCGGCGCGGTACTTCTACTGGGCGGAACACCCAACCAGCACCAGCCCGCAATCGCGAGCCTCATCAAGCG
>JARFUL010000237.1 GCA_029289015.1 Syntrophobacteria bacterium
AAGCTCTTGGAGAAGGATAATAAGATGAAAAGAGCCTTGTTGACTGAAAAAGAACTATTACGCTTGCTTAACGCTGAACTAGCAAATCATGAAGAATGTGATGACTGCGAAGTTAAAGATATTGATCAACTTAAAGAAGAAGACGAATATGGGTGTAACTTGTCATATAAAACCTTAACTTGTAGTGGTGTTCCTTTCGCGGCTTGCATGCCTATTGCCAAACAGGTTATCGCTAATGCAATGGAAAAGTTTAATGTAAAGTGGAACGTCATTACCTAGCTAGTGCATAACATAGTAAATCGCTATCTTCCTAGTGCTAAATATTCTCTAATTCTCCCCCAATCCTACTATCATAAGCCAGAGCGCGGGCCACCACCCCCCACACGAGCCTGAGATAGGGCCGCGCGGGGCCAAAAAGCGCCCGGAAGGAAACTAGTGATGGCTCAAATCAATATAGAAAGGCCCGGATGTGGCCCTAACGCTCTTTGGCCAGGGCTTGCCGTCCGGTTTCAGCGCTACCTCTTCTTAAGGTTTTCCAGAAGCTTCTTCGCGATGCGGGCCTGCTCTGAGTTGGGGTGGTTCTTCAGAACTATCTTGAGGAGAATGGCCGCGGAGGTCTTTTCTCCGAGCTCTCTGAAAGCCATCCCCTCCTTGAGGAGCGCGCCGGACACCTTGTTCGACTTCGGGAAGTCCCTGAGAAGCTTCTCGTAGGCAAGGATGGCCTGGCGGTAGTCCTTTAGGTTGTAGTAGCACTCGCCCATCCACAGAAGAGCGTTGTCCGAGAGCTCGGTCGCGGGGTGATTCTTGAGGTAGTCCTGGAACCCGGCCAGGGCCCTGATGAACCTTCTCTCCTTGTAGTGCGCGAGCGCGCTCAGGTAGTCCCGCTCGCCGGGGACCGTCTCCTTTGCCGGCACGGCTCTCTGGCCGGCAGGGACCTGCGCGGCCCCCGGAGTCGGAGACTCCACCAGCTCCTTGAGCCCCACGTAGCTGGCCACGATGTCCAGCCTATCGGAGAGCCTCTTTATCTCCGCGGAAACCGCCTTTATCTCCTCCGAGCTCTCCTTGCTGGTCGTGCCTTTCCCGTACTGGTAGAGGGCCTCTTCCAGCCTGGCCTCAAGACGGTTGAGCTCGTTTTGGAGGTGCTCAACGTCCTTTCGGAGCTCCCTCTGGCGGACCCCCGCGCCCTTTTTAAGCTCCTCGATCTCTCTTTGGTTCTCTTTGGTGGTGTCGCGAAGGTCGGTCCTGAGGTCCCTCAGCTCCTTGCGGAAGGCCGCGTCCTCCCTGTCCAGCCTGCTTATTTCCTGAGGAAGGACGCAGCCGAATACCGCAAGGATAGCCACAACTGCCAGCCACCTGGTATACAAGGCCATCTCGGGCTTTAGGCTACCTAAGGGAGAAATGGGCCCTGCGGTTCTTGGCCCAGCACTCCTCCCTCTCGTCGTAGGTGGCCCGCTTGGAGCAGTCAAGCTCCTGAGGCCTCTCCTCACCCCAGGAGATGGTGTCTATACGGGTGGGCGAGATACCTTGTTCTATAAGATAATCCCGGGTGGACGAGGCTCTGCGCTCCCCCAGGGCCAGGTTGTACTCGTTCGAGCCGCGCTCGTCGCAGTGACCCTCGATGAGGGCCCGCTTGCCGGTGTTCTCGTTGAGGAACGCCACCTTCGCGTAGAGGATCTCCTTTGCGTCCGCGGTGAGGTCATAGCGGTCGAAGCCGAAGAAGATGTCCTCTTCCTCAAAGGTCAACTCGGCTGAGGTCATGCCCAGCTCGCGAGCCCGGGCCTCCAGCATGGCCTCCCGCTCGGGCCCCGGAGCCATTTTTTCCTCGACGGCCCGGGCCCTGGCCTCTTCTCCGGGCCTCGCGGTGCTGACGGGCTTCTTGGCGCAGGCAAAGGTGCCCATAATCAAGGCCGCTGCGAGCAGGGCGAAAAGTGCCAACTTAAACCACCTGGTCATGGAAACCCACCCTCCTTTCAGGTCTGAATAACCTTGTCATAAAAGCCGCTTATCTTGGAGATAATAGGGGAAAATCTTTGATAATGCAACTATTTTAGGAGATTTGGCCTCCCCGGCTCCCCCAAAAGCCCCGAGTTGAGACAAAAAGCGCTGAGAAAATTCAGGGTCTTTGTCCAATGCCAGTCCTGATTGTGCTATCTTGAAGTAATCGTTAAAGGGGCCCTGCCGCGGCCCCCTGAAGCCTTAAGCCCCAAAGGGAGGTTTTCGCATGGGCACGCGTCTTTTGTCCCTCATCGCGATCCTGGCCCTGGGCTTTGCCCCCATCGTGGCCTGCGTGGTCAAGCGGGCTTCCACTGCGGTGGTGGAAAATCCCGGCTTTGTGCTCACAAGCCCCGTTTTCGTCCACCAAGAGACCATCCCCACCCGCCACACCTGCGATGGCGAGGATATCTCGCCCCCGCTCAAGTGGTCCGAGCCCCCCTATGGCACCAAGAGCTTCTTGCTGGTGGTCCACGACCCCGACGCTCCCATTGCCGGGGGGTGGACCCACTGGATTCTCGCGGGGATCCCCGGGACCTTCAGGTCGCTCC
>JARFUL010000238.1 GCA_029289015.1 Syntrophobacteria bacterium
CTCTTTTGTGAGCCCCTGCTTCAAATCATGGGGAAGAAGGCCCACCAGCTTCCTGGCTTCTTTGCCTGAAGCAATTGCGGGCAGTGAAATTGCGAGGAGCGCAATTAGAATAGATAGAATCTTGAGGGCTCTATACATGGCCCACCTCACTTCTCTGAGGCTATTGGAAGCAAATTGAGGCTATATTAGAAGCACGCGTCTTTGCGGCGCGTTCTTCGGGTGGGGTGGTATCCTTTATGGTGGATGATATGGGTAAGGCTGTCAAGCGCAACCGCAGATAAGAGAATCAGGCTGGTTCAAGATTCGCGTAGCCGAGATGCAAAAGCCTCAGCGAGCCGTCGTGGAACCGGACCCGGACCTTGTCGTCCGTGACCACCTCCACCACCACCCCCGTCCCCAGGATGTCGTGCACCACCCTCGTTCCCGGGGGGAAGCGAGCGTCTCTTCGGGCCTGAACCTTTTCCGCAAACATCTGCTCGTGGCCGCGTTGCTCGAGCAGGTGGACGGATTCCGGGGGCAGCTCCATGAGGAACCTCGAGGGCTCGGCAAAGGCCCTGCCGGAGCCCCTGTCGAAGACCCAGACCGGGTAGGAGAAGAAGAGCTTCTCCTTGGCCCTGGTGGACGCGACGTACAGGAGCCTTCGCTCCTCCTCCAGGTCGTCGGGGTCATCCATGGACCGGATGGAGGGGAACCTCCCCTCCAGAAGCGAGATTACGAAGACCGCGCGCCACTCCAGCCCCTTGGCCGAGTGGACCGTGGAGATGGTGAGAAACTCCCCGCTCCCGTTGTTCCCGCTGGTTTCGAGCGGGTCCAGCGCGACCTCGTCCAGGAACTCCCTGAGCCCGGCATACTTCGCGGTCCAGTCTTCGACGTACTCCAGCTCGCCGAGCCTCTTGGGGTGGTTCTCAAACTTTGCCTTGAGCATGGGCTCATAGTACCTCTTCACCAGCCCCACCATCTCGCTCACCGTGAACTTCTCGGTGGAGAGCTTTCCAAGGAGCTTCGCGAGGTTGAGGAGGCCCGGCGTCTTTCCCCCCTCCTTTTCCACGAACCCGAAGAACCCCTCAAGGGACGGGCTCTCTCCCAGCGCGTGGAGCACCCTGCGAACCGTCTTGGGGCCCACCCTCTCCACCAGCAGGAGGGCCCTGTGCCAGCTTATCAGGTCGCCGGGGTTTACAAGGAGCCTCAGGTGCGCGAGGAGGTCCTTTATGTGCGCGGCCTCAACGAACCGGACCCCGCCGTGCTTCACGTAGGGCACCCCCCGGCGGTTAAGCTCCACCTCCAGGTCGAAGGAGTGGAACCCCGCGCGAAAGAGCACCGCGATCTCGGGGAGCTTCAGCCCCTCGGATATGAGCCCAGCCACCTGGTCCGCCACGAACCTGGACTGGGCCGCCTCGTCGGGCAAGACCGCGAGATACGGCCTCTCGCCGCCCTCTCTCACGGTGAACAAACACTTGGTGTAGCCCCTTTGCGCGCCGTGGATTATCGCGTTGGCCGCGTCCAAGATAGGCTGGGTGGAGCGGAAGTTCTCCTCGAGCTTTATCACCCTTGCTTCGGGGAATATCTCCGGGAACTCCAGGATGTTCCTGAAGTCCGCGCCCCTGAAGGAGTAGATGGACTGGGAGTCGTCCCCCACCACCATGACGTTTCCGTGGTCCGCGCCCAGAAGCTTCACTATGTTGGCCTGGAGGCGGTTTACGTCCTGGTACTCGTCCACCAGGATGTGTTTGAACCTCTGGCCGAGCTGACCCCTCACCTCGGGGTTTTCACCGAGGAGCCTTATCATGTTGGTCAAAAGGTCGTCGAAGTCCATGAACCGCTGGCGGACCTTGTATCCGGCATAGGCAGAGGCCAGGGTTTCGATCTCCCCGAGAAAGGGCTCGTGTAGGGGGTAAAACCTGAAGAGAACCTCCTCGATGGGCTTTTCGGTGTTCACCGACCGGCTGATGATGTCGGCCAGCGCGGCCTTTTTGGGGAAGGACCTCCTCTTTTTGATGAGGTCCAGCTCGTCGGCCAGGAGCTTGAGCACCGCCTCGGAGTCGGTGCGGTCTATGATCACGAAGCCGTGGGGATAGCCCACCAGGCCCGCGTGGGACTTAAGCACGAGGTTGGCCACGGAGTGGAAGGTGCCGCCCATGACCCCGAACCTCTCTCTCTTGAGGAGGGTCTTGGCCCTCGTCAGCATCTCATTTGCCGCGCGGCGGGTGAAGGTGAGGAGCAAGATAGAGCTTGCCGGCACCCCGGACTCCACCAGCCGCGCGACCCTAAAGACCAGCGCGCGGGTCTTGCCGGAGCCCGCGCCCGCGATGACCAGCGCGGGGCCGCGCTCGTGCATCACCGCGTCGAGCTGCGCGGGGTTCAGCTCTTTTTTGTAGTCAATGGGCACTTCAGACGGGCTTTCGGAAGAGGGAAGCTACCGCGGCAACCAGTCCTTCTATGGTGTACTCCCCGGGCACCGCGTCCACCCGGATTCCAAAGCTCTTCGCGGTCTCCTCGGTAATAGGCCCGATGCACGCGACGAAACTCTTTTCAAGGAGGGAAGGGGCCTCTTTCTCCCCCAGGATGCTGACCAGGTTCTTCACCGTGGACGACGCGGTGAAGGTGACCGCGTCCACCTTGCCTTCAGCGAGGAGCTCCCTAAGCTCCGCGGGGTCGGCCTCCGGGATGGTGGTGCGGTACGCGGTGAGAACATCTACCTTTGCGCCGAGCTTTTCCAGCTCCTCGGGCAGGATCATCCGGGCCTCCTCGGCCCTGGGGATGAGTATTCTCTTGCCCGAGAGGTCTTCTCTGGAGAGGGCCTCAACCAGGTCCTCGGCCTTGAACTCCCCGGGCACCAGCTCCGGGTTTATGCCCAGGCTGACTAAAGCCTCCGCGGTCGCGGGGCCGATGGCCGCGACCTTCACCCCCGCTAGCGCCCTCGCGTCGAGCCCCGCGGCAAAGAGCCTGGCCCTGAAGAACCTCACCCCGTTCACCGAGGTGAAGATCAGCCACTCGTAGGACGAGAGCTCTCCCACGGCCCTGTCCAGGGGGCCGAAGTCCTCCGGCGGCACGATCTTGATGGTGGGGAACTCCAGACACTGGGCGCCCAGGTCTGAGAGCTCCCGGGAGAGCGCGGAGGCCTGCTCCCTGGCTCTCGTAACGAGGATTCTCTTACCGAAGAGCGGCCTCTTCTCGAACCAGTTGAGCTCGCGCCTTAAGCTCGCCACCTCGCCGGTGACCACGATGACCGGGGGCTTGAGCCCGGCCTCGTCCGCGGCGTCCGCTATGGTGCCAACCGTGGCCAAGATCGACTCCTGCCTAGCAGTGGTGCCCCAGCGGATGGCCGCGGCCGGGGTGTTTTGGCTAAGGCCGTGTTCGATGAGCCTGGCCATGTTCTCCTTGAGGTTCTTCCTGCCCATCAGAAAGACCAGGGTGCCAGCAGCAGTCGCGAGCTTGTCCCACGCGATGGTGGTCTCTTCCTTTTCCGCGCGCTCGTGGCCGGTGATGAAGGCCACCGTGGGGGTGAAGTCCCGGTGGGTGAGCGGTATGCCCGCGTATGCGGGCACCGCGATCGCGGAGGTGACGCCCGGCACCACCTCGAAATCGACCCCCGCGTCAGCAAGGGCCTGGGCCTCCTCCCCGCCCCGGCCGAAGATGAAGGGGTCGCCGCCCTTGAGGCGCACCACTCTCTTGTCCCGGCCCTTCTCAACAACGAGGCGGGTTATCTCCTCCTGGGCCATGGTGTGGTCCGCGCCCTTCTTGCCCACGTAGATGAGCTCCGCACCCTCGGGCGCTAGAGCCAGGAGCTCCGGGTTGGCCAGAAAGTCGTAGATAACCACCTCGGCCCGCTCGAGGCACCTCTTGCCCTTGAGGGTAATAAGGCCCGGGTCGCCCGGCCCCGCTCCCACGAGATAGACCACTCTATTCGCCTCCGTAGATCTCTTTCAATATCCGGTCCGCGCCGGCTAAGAGGAGCGCGTCCGCGAGTCCGAGCCCCAGCTCGGCCGCGTCTTCGAGAGGCCCGGCTCTCTCCCGTCTTATTACCTCGGTGCCGCTGATGTCCGCGACCATGCCCTTTATCACCAGGGTTTGCCCCTCTATCCGGGCGTGCGCGGCCAGGGGCACCTGGCAGCCCCCCTCCAGCCTTTCAAGGTAAGCCCGCTCAGCAGTGACCCGGGCCCTGGTCTCGGGGTGCTCCAGAAGGCCCACGAGCTCTCTCACCCCGGGGTCGTCCTCCCGGGTCTCGATGCCCAGCGCGCCCTGGCCCACCGCGGGAATGAACAGTTCCGGGTCCAGGTGCTGGCCCGTCTCCTCCCTCTTGGCCCGAAGGAGCCCTGCCTTAGCCACCACTATCGCGTCCAGGTTCTCGGTGAAGAGCTTCTTCAGCCGGGTGTCCAGGTTGCCCCTCAGGGGCACTATACGCAGGTCGGGCCTCAGGGC
>JARFUL010000239.1 GCA_029289015.1 Syntrophobacteria bacterium
AAAGTTTCTTGTCCATAGCCTGTTGCCTCTTGCTAAAAGAAAAAACACCTTGGCTTGGCCGCCTAAGGGCAGCCTATCAGCAATATATTTATTTGTCTATATACCCTTCTCGTGCATCAGGTGCGCGAGGTCCACCACCCGGCAGGAGTAGCCCCACTCGTTGTCGTACCAGGTCATCACCTTGGCCATGTTGCCGCCCAGCACCTGGGTGAACTCCGCGTCAACGCTCGAAGAATGGGGGTCCATCTTGAAGTCCGTGGAGACCAGCGGCTCCTCCACAAAGTCCAATATCCCCTTGAGCCTGCCCCGGGCCGCGTCCTTGAGCACCCCCTTGAGTTCCTCGGTGGTGGTCTCCTTTTCCAAAAGCGCGGTGAAGTCCACCACCGAGACCGTGGGCGTGGGCACCCTCAGGGAGCAGCCGTCGAACTTGCCCTCCAGCTCGGGCAGCACCAGGGCCAGGGCCCTGGCCGCGCCGGTGGTGGTGGGGATGATGTTGAGCCCCGCGGCCCTGGCTCTTCTCGGGTCCTTGTGGGGCAGGTCCAAAATCCTCTGGTCGTTGGTGTACGCGTGGATGGTGGTCATGAGCCCCCTGACTATGCCGAAGGCCTCATGGAGGATCATCACCGGGGGAGCCAAACAGTTGGTGGTGCACGACGCGTTGGACACGATCCTGTGCTTTTCAGGGTCGTAGTCCTCGTGGTTCACCCCCAGGACGAAGGTCCCGTCTATCTCCTTCGCGGGCGCGGTGATGATGACCCGCTTCGCGCCGCCCTCGAGATGAGCCGCGGCGGTGGGCCCGGTGCGGAAGATGCCGGTGGACTCCACCACCAGCTCCACCCCCATCTCGTCCCAGGGGATATACCTGGGGTCGCGCTCCGCGAAGCATTTCACCTCCCGGCCGTTTATCCTGATGATGCTGTCCGATACCTCCACCTCGCCGGGAAAGGTGCCGTAGGTGGAGTCGTACTTGAAGAGGCGGGCGTTGGTGGTGGCGTCGAACAGGTCGTTTACCGCGACCACCTCGATGGTCTCGGGGTGACGGTCGATCGCCGCCTTTAGAACCTGCCGGCCTATGCGGCCGAATCCATTTATTCCCACCCTGAGCATGGTCTTCTCCTTCTTAATATCCTAGAGGTCGTCAATCCGGTAGTGGTCCGCCACCAAAAGCTCGTAGTCCGCCTTGAGCGCGTGGTGGAGCTTGGCGTTCATCAGCGCGATGCCGCTCACCCTGGCCATGGCCTCGAGGAACATCATCTCGTCCGCGTCGAAGACTCGCTCCTCGCCCATGTAGACCCTCAGTATGCCGATGGTGTCCTCTTCCGTCGCGACCGGGGCCACGAGCACGGAGACCACCCCCTCCTCCTTGGCCTTTTCCGGGTACTGCCACCTTGGGTCCTCGTACACGTTCTTGATGTAGACCACCCGGTTCTCCTCAAGGGCCTGCTTGTCTATGAGCGACTTCTCGATGGTCACCGGGCCCTTGCGCACGTACCCCTCGGAGAGCCCCACGTGCGCGCCCATGAGGAGCTTCCTCTTGCGCCTGCCTAAAATCCTGATGGAGGCCCCCTTGACGCCCATGGCCTTTAGCACGCAGTTCACGATGTTGTCCATGACCTCCTGGGGCTTGAGGGTGCCGGAGACCGCCCTCACCACGTCGTAGAAGGCCTTAAAAAACTCCCTTTCCTTGCCCATCTTGTACGCCTCCTTCCCTCAGGCCCTGGGCCCGGTCAGTGCCGCGGACTCCAGGTAAAAGAGATCCGCGCGCTCTACATTCGCCAGGCTCCGGCCGAAGAACCGGCCGCCCAGCTCCCCGAACCTCTTTGGGTCGTCGGTGGTGAAGAACTCCCTCTTTCGGGACCTGGCGAGCCTCGTCTCCATCTCCGGGTGCCGCACCAGGTAGTCGGCCAGCGCTCTGGCTGTGGCCTCCCCCGGGTGGATCACCCGGCAGTTCTTGCCCATGTTCCTTTCGAAGTCCTTAAGGAGAACCGGGTAGTGGGTGCAGCCCAGTATGAGCACGTCCACCCCGCGGCTCTTAAGGGGCCTCAGGTATTTTCTCAGGATCATCCTGGTCTCGGGTTTGGAATCCCAGCCCTCCTCTATGAGCGGCACGAGAAGCGGGCAGGCCTGCTGGAAGACCTTGATTTCAGGGTCCAGCTTGAAGAGCTCCGCGCCAAAGGAGCCCGAAGAGACCGTGCCCCTGGTGCCCACCACCCCGACCCTGTTGTTCCTTGTGGCCCTCTGGGCCTCCTCCACGCACGGGTGCACCATCCCGAGGACCCTTCTTTCGGGATAGGTCGCGGGGAGATACTCCTGCTGGATCCTTCTCAGCGCGAGCGCGGACGCGGTGGAGCACGCGGTGATGATGAGCTCGCAGCCCCGCTCGAACAGGAAGGAGACCGCCTGGGAGGTGTAGTGAAACACCGTCTCCTTGGAGCGGTTGCCGTAGGGGTTGCGCGCGGAGTCCCCGAGGTATACGTAGGAGTACCCCGGGATGAGAGCTTCTATCTCCCGGAAGATGGTGAGGCCGCCGAACCCCGAATCGAATATTCCTATCAAACCCTGGCCCATATCTTCTTAAGCAATCACAACTTGATGAGAACTGTCAAGCTATGAGATTGCCCAAAGGTGCCGAGCACCCTGAAAAGCCCCGGCGGACAACCCTTTCCCGTTGCCTTGGCCGATTGATATGTGCTAAGTATTTCCTATGGGAGATACCATGAAGCTCCACAGAAAGACCCTTGAGGTAAAGTCTTCCTCAGGCACCGACATCGTGGACCTCACGAGGGAGGTCCTGGCCGCGGTGAAGGAGTCCGGGGTGAAGGACGGCCAGATCCTCGTGTTCGTTCCCGGGTCCACCGGCTCGGTGACCACCATAGAGTACGAGTCCGGGGTTATCCAGGACCTCAAGGAGGCCATAGAGAGGCTGCTCCCCGAGGGCATCACCTATCTCCACGACAAGAAGTGGGGCGACGGCAACGGCTACTCCCACGTTCGGGCCGCGCTGATGAAGCCGTCGCTGACCATCCCGCTGGTTGAGGGCAGGCCCCTTCTGGGCACCTGGCAGCAGGTGGTGCTCCTCGACTTCGACAACCGCCCCCGCAACAGAAGGGTCTTCCTTCAGGTCATGGGGGTATAGGTTGAGCCGTCGTAGAGCCCGCGATCAGGAGTCCTCCTCCCTAAACATCATTCTGGAAGACGAGCTGATCGCGCACACCCTGGCCGGGGAGCGGGGCGCGAACTTCAAGGCCCTGGAGAGGGAGCTGGGCGTAAAGGCCGACCTGAGGGGCAACCAGCTCTTCCTCAGGGGCGAGTCCCACCTTCTGGAGCTGGCCCAGCGGGTGATGGTAGAGCTCTACGACCTCACCAGGAAGGGCTACCCGGTCTTCCCCCCGGACGTGGGCTACGCGGTGAAGATACTCGCGTCGAGCCACAAGGCCTCCCTCAAGGAGATCTTCCTCGACAAGGTCTTCATCTCGGGCAAGGACCGGGTGGTGACCCCCAAGTCCATCGCGCAAAAGGAGTACGTGGAGGCGATCCGCGGCTTTGACATCGTGTTCGGCATAGGGCCAGCGGGCACGGGCAAGACCTTCCTCGCGATGGCCATGGCCGTGGCCGCGCTCAACAATAAGAGGGTCAAGAGGATAATCCTGACGAGGCCCGCGGTGGAGGCGGGGGAGAGGCTGGGGTTTCTCCCCGGCGACCTCAAGGAGAAGGTGGACCCCTATCTAAGGCCGCTTTACGACGCGCTCCACGACATGATGGACTTCGACCACTCCCTGGAGCTCATGGGCAAGGGGGTCATAGAGGTCGCGCCCCTGGCCTACATGCGGGGCCGGACCCTCAACGACTCCTTCGTGATCCTCGACGAGGCCCAAAACACCACCTCCGAGCAGATGATGATGTTCCTCACCCGGCTGGGAATGACCTCCATGGCGGTGGTCACCGGCGATATCACCCAGATCGACCTGCCCAACGGGGTCTCCTCCGGCCTGGTGGAGACCTCGAAGATCCTCAAGGGCATCGAGGGGATAAAGTTCATCTACTTCACGGACAAAGACGTGATCCGCCACCGGCTGGTCCAGGACATAATCAAGGCCTACGAGAGGGCCGACCGGGAGCGCTAAAGCCCCTCGCGACCACCCGGTTTAGACCAGCCCCCCAAAGACCCCCCCGAAACCACCTGAGATGGCTCTTCGTCCACCCCTTCCGGTTTTGCTCCACTCTGCTTGATAATAATTTCACGTGCGATTAAACTAATAATGGCAGGTAGTTATACCATATAATAGTTCTAGGCTTTGATTTTGAAGCGTCCTTAAACCCCTCTTGGCCAGGGGGGAGAAGACCTAAGGGGAAGAGGGAAAACAGGGCGCACCGTATCCCGTGTCGGATACCGGCCACAGCCCGCACTCATACCCTCCCTCCGGGCTGACGCGGCTCTGGCCCTGCCCGGTCCCTGTTGCCTTATGATCCCGAAGAGAACAGGGGAGCCGGCAAAGGGGGAGTA
>JARFUL010000240.1 GCA_029289015.1 Syntrophobacteria bacterium
AAGAGCGTGGCTGATTCCGTCACCACCGACCCCGCGAAAACCTACGCAATGAACAAGCCCAGCACCTGGTCCCTCTCCTTCACCCAGCCTCTCCTGAAAGGCGGGGGGATCGACGTAAACACCGCGTCCCTGGCAAAGGCCCGCCTCGACGAAAAGGGCAATGTCCTCTCCCTCAAATCCACCCTGATGGGCACGGTGGACTCGGTCATCTCCGCATACCGGAGCTTTTTGCAGGCAATGGGGCAGGTGGAGATCAGCAAGGCCTCCCTCGAGCGGGCAAAGAAGCTCATTGAGATAAAAAAGATCCTGGTGGACGCGGGAAGAATGGCCGAGCTGGAGATGGTTCAGACCCGGGCGGATGTGGTGGACAAAGAGTTCGCGTATGAGACTTCGCTGAACACCCTGGACAATGCCCGGCTCAACTTTCTCAAGGTCTTGGACATTGAAAAACACACCCTGATTACTCCAGTGGACGAAGGAGAGATTAAGCCGGAAAGCCCTGTTCTCAAAGATTGCGTTGAGCTGGCCCTGGCCAACAGGCCGGACTACCACCAGTCATTGCTGGGCCTGGAAAAGTCAAAGATAGACCATATGCTGGCCAAGAACGAGCAGCTCTGGAACCTCTCCCTGGCCAGCTCCATCGGCAAGACCACAACGCACAACGACCCCACCACTGACACCAAGGGAACCCAGTGGAACGTGGGCCTTACCCTCAACATTCCCCTGTGGGGAGACCTCACAAGGGAGCAGGCCCTCTTAAATGCCCAAGCGGGCTTGAAGAAGGCGAAGATCTCCCTGAAGGAGCTCAAGGATAATATCGAAATCGAGGTGCAGGACACGGTCCGTCTGGTAAAGACCGCGCTGAAGCAGGTAAGACTGGCCAGGCTGAGAAAGCAGCTCAGCGAGCAGAAGCTGCTGGTGGAGCAGGAGAAGCTGAAGGTGGGCCGAACCACCAACTTCCAGATCGTCAGCTTTCAAAACGACCTGGTCTCCGCGCAAAACAGTGAACTCAGCGCGATTACGGACTACCGCAACGCGCTGACCTCCCTGGACAAGACCCTAGGAACTACCCTGGACACCTGGAAGATAGAGTTTAAGGATTACCGAAAGTTCGAAAAGGATTATTTCAGGGCGGGAAAATAGGCTGCGAACGTGCCCCGGGCACGCGGGATCTTCGGGTTGGGGCCCGGCCCCAATGGTGCTGTGAGGTCATTTAAACGTGAAAGATGATTATGGCAGGTCCTGAAGAGCAACCGAGATACAAACGCCTTACCCAGATCGCTCTGGCCCTTTCCGCGGAAAAGGACATCATGAAGCTCCTGGAGATGATCCTTACCGAAGCCAGGGACGTGACCACCGCGGATGCCGGCACCCTCTACGTCCTCGACAAGGACAGGCTCTACCTCCACTTCTCGGTCATGCAGAACAACACCCTGGACGCAGTGACAGACTGGCAGGAAAAGGTCCGCGCCTACCCCGCTATTCCCCTTTATTTCGGCTCCAGGCCCAACTATGCCAATGTGTCGTCCTACGTGGCTATCACCGGCAACGCGGTACACATCCCGAACGTTTACGAGGCCGAGGAATTCGATTTCACCGGGCCCAGGGAATTCGACGAGGCCACAGGATACCGCACCAAGTCCATGCTGGTCGTGCCCATGATAAACCACGAAAACGAGGTCATCGGCGTCTTGCAGCTCTTGAACGCCAAAGAGCCCCAAAGCGGCGAAGCGGTTGGCTTCAGCGCGGAAAACTCCGAGGTTGTCAAGGCCCTGGCCTCGGTGGCCTCGGTGGTCCTGGATAACACGGAGCTGGTGGAGGACCTCTCGGACGAGCTCCAAAAGATCCGGGAGCTCCAGGCCGCGGAGAAGGAGCTGAGCCAGAAGATTCGTGAAGCGTACCTGGAGATCGAGGAGAAGAACAAGAGCCTCACCCAGGCCCTGAGAAAGGTCCGGGTTACCAGGGTCTCCATCATGGTGTTTTTGGTGCTGTGCCTCGCGGTGGGGGGAGGAGTTTTCGCGTGGAGTAAAATCAATTTCAAGAGGTTTCACTGGGATCGGTCCACCGGGGCCGGCTCGGCAAAGGATGGAGCCTATGAGACCTATATCGTCACTCCAAAGCCCGTGTCATCGAGTATCTCTCTCGCGGGAAAAGTCGAGCCGCTCATGGAGGTGAGCGTTGTCAGCCCGTTTTCAGGCAAGGTGGCCGATAAGTTCTTCTACTACGGCGAAAAGGTCTCCAGGGGCGACCTGCTGGTGAGCATGGACACCTCCGAACTGGAGGTCAAGATCCGGGATGCCAAATCCGCGTTCATCAGGGCCCAGCAGAAATACGACGGGCTGATAAACTGGAACAAGAGCACCGAGGTCTCGAGGGCCAACCGCTCGCTGACCAAGACCCAGGCCAGCGTGGACTCGGCCAAGAGAAAGCTCGCGGAATCGAAAAACCTTTTTGATAAGGGCATCATCCCCCGCATGGAATACGATTCTGCCAAGGAGCAGTTAAGCAACCTGAAGCTGGAGTTCAAGTCATCCCAGGAGGAGCTGGCCTCGGTGCTGAACAAGGGCAGCGAGGAGAACGTGAAGGTGGCCGTCCTGGAGCTGGACAACGCGAGGGTAAAGCTTTTGAGCCTGGAAAGCCAGATCAAGAGAGCCTCGGTCTACGCGCCGGTGGACGGCATCGTCATCCTTCCCCAGGTAAAGGAGGGCCAGAAGGCCAAGGCCATCGAGAAGGGGGTCTCCCTGACCCAGGGCGAGCTGATCATATCCGTGGGCAACCTCGAGGGGCTGTCGGTGAAGTCCCAGGTGGACGAGGTGGACATCAGCAAGATCAAGCTCGGCCAGAGGGTGAAGGTCTCCGGTGACGCGTTCCCGGACCTCTCCCTCGCGGGAAAGGTGGCCCATGTCTCCTCCGTAGCCAGCACCTCCGGCTTCTCCCAGGTCCCCATGTTCGAGGTCACCGTGACCATTGAACTACTGACCACCCGGCAAAGGAAGCGGCTCAAGCTGGGCATGTCCTCCAACCTCCAGGTGCTGGTCTACGACAACCCGGAAGCGCTTCTGGTGCCCATCGGCTCGGTTAATACCGACGGCGCCGAACACTGGGTCATGGTAAAGGACAACCAGACCAGGGAGATCAAAATGGTCCCGGTAAGAACCGGCTTAACCACCATGGACTCCGTAGAGATCCTCAGGGGGCTGAAGGCTGGGGACGAGGTGTTGCATGGCGGATCGATCGCCGGGCAGCCCGGGCCCTCCCACGGGTATCCCTGATCGTTACTGCAACCCTGAAAACCGCGATAGAGGCCATCAACGCGGACCGGGCCCCGGGCAACCCGGGCCCAGATCAAGGGGAGCCTGAAACCCGATGCTGACCCTGAAAGATATCCATAAATCCTACAAGATAGGCCCGGTGGAGGTGGATATCCTCAAGGGGGTGAACCTCGATGTGGCCAGGGGAGACCTCCTTTCCATCATGGGCCCTTCCGGGTGCGGAAAATCAACGCTGATGAACATTATGGGGCTCCTGGACACCCCCTCCTCGGGGTCCTACTATCTCGACGGGGTGGAGGTGGGCAACCTCGAGGACAGTGAGCTCTCGGACATACGCAACTTGAAGATAGGGTTCGTGTTCCAGCAGTTCAATCTCATCCCCCGCATGACGGCCCTGGAAAATGTCGGTTTGCCGATGGTCTACCGCGGAATGGGACAAAGGGAGCGCGCGGCCATCTCCAGGGAGATGCTGGAGAAGGTGAACATGGCCGACCGGGAGGACCACAAGCCCACGGAGCTCTCCGGCGGCCAGCAGCAAAGGGTGGCCATCGCGCGGGCCCTGGTGGGGAGCCCCGCGATAATCCTGGCCGATGAGCCTACCGGAGCCCTGGACGCCACCGTGGGCCAGGAGATCATGAACCTCTTCATCCGTTTGAACAAAGAGGAAGGCATAACCATTATCATCATCACCCACGACGGACACGTTGCCCAGCAGCTCCTGCGGTCGGTGCAAATGCAGGACGGTCTGATCCATTAAATGATTCTCAAGGCCAACATCAAAGAGGCGGTTCAGTCGCTGTGGGGCACCAAGCAGCGGACCATTTTGGCCCTCATCGGCATATTCGTGGGGATAGGGTCGGTCATCGCGATGGTCTCCGTGGGGACCATCGTCCAGAACGAGGCCCTGAAGCAGTTCAAGGAGATGGGCACCGACATCCTGGCCATCAGCCAGGAGACGGGCGGGGAAGGCGCGAGGGCCAAATCATCCATCATCAGCTATAAGCTGGCCATGGATATCCCCAGGTACTGCCCCGAGATCAGCACCGTGGCCCCCTACACCTCGACTTACGGAACCCTCAAATACGAGGGAAAGAAGCTCTCCGCTCCCGCGCTCGGGGTGACCCACTCCTTCATGGACCTGAACAAGCTCAAGCTCAAGGAGGGGCGTTTTATCTCGGACCTGGACTACTTCATGTACTACTGCGTGGTGGGGACCAAGGTCCAGGAGCAACTCATCTCCTTCGGCGTCAAGAACCTGATCGGGACCAGGATCATATACAAGGACAAGCAGTTCACCATCGTGGGAACCCTCGAGTACGCCGCGGCCACGAACATGCGCCCCTATGAGGTGAGCGCGGGGATCATGATCCCGCTCTCCACCTCCAGGCGCCTCGGCGAGGAGACCAGCATAAAGAACATAACAGGCAGGCTGAGGGCCGCAGGCAACAACCTGACCGCGGCGAGCCAGGTCAGCAACTATTTCGAGGTCCGCGGCAACGGGATGAAGGTCCGGATCAGGAGCGCGGAGGAGCTCATCAAGACCATGGAGAAGCAGATGCGCCTCTTCACCCTCCTTCTGGGCGCGATCGGGTCCATCTCCCTCATTGTGGGCGGGGTGGGGGTGATGAACGTGATGCTGGTC
>JARFUL010000241.1 GCA_029289015.1 Syntrophobacteria bacterium
TCTCGAAGAGGAAAATGGAAAAGAACATAGGCAAGATAGAGAACCACTACATTGTCTGCGGTTTCGGCCGCACCGGCAAGATAGTGGCCGAGGAGCTGGAGTCCCAGGGGGTTACGGTTGTTGTGGTGGAGAAGAACGAGGCCCTCAGTGAGTACCTGGAGCGTCTGGGGTATCTCTACATAATAGGGGACGCGACCTCCGACGACGCATTGCGCGCGGCCGGTATAGTTAAGGCCAAAGGGGTGATCACGGTTCTCAACTCCGACGCGGACAACCTGTTCATAACCATCTCGGCAAGGCAGTTCAACCCCGGCCTCCATCTAATCGCGAAGGGGAACACGCCCGGAATAGAGCACAAGCTCGAGATGGCCGGGGCCGACAGGGTGGTGATGCCCCACCTCATAGGGGGAAAGCTGATCTCCCATTCCATCCTGACGCCCCACGTAACCGACTTCGTGGAGCTCACCACCGAGAGGTCCCGACTCAGCTTCCTCCTCCAGGAGGTCCGGGTGGACGACCGCTCGGCCATGAACGGGAGAAGTTTGAAGGAACTGGACCTGAACCGCCGCACAGGGGTTATCGTGCTCGCGGTGAAGAAGCCCGACGGCAAGATGATGGTTAACCCTACCGCGGACTACCGGTTCGAGAACCGCGACATCCTTATCGTCCTGGGAACCCAGGATCAGGTGAGGGCATGCACAACTATGCTGGAGGTCTCAGGCTCCTGATAGCCCGGGACCTTGCTCTCTTCCATAAACCGCGTCTCTACCTGTTGTTATGAGAAGACTCTCCCTGAAGACCGAGGTCTTTTTGAACCTCCTCCTGGTGGTCACGGTGGCCATGGGGCTGGTGGCCGCGGTGGTGGTGAAGCTGGACCAGAGGGAGCGGGTTCTGGCCAGGGTGGAGTCGGGAAAGGCGATCCTCTCCAGCGCGGCCGCGCTGGCAGCCGACAAAAACGCCCAAGACGCGGGCGAGCTGATATCGCTCTTTCGCCCCGTGATCCGGGACGCGGGCTTCGACGCGTTCGAGCTCCTGGACGGCACAGGCAGGGTTGTGGCGGGCGGGCAGGAAAAAGACGCGCCCGGGGAAGAGCTCCTGGCCGCGGCCCAGAAGGCCATCTCCACCCAGACGATGTATACCCGGACAACCACGGAGCTCTTCTCCCTCTCCGGGCCCAAGGTCCTCTACGTGGCCTACCCGGTGCGCACCAGGGACGGCCTGTCCCTTGCCGGGGTGATAGTCGCCCAGCTTTCCCCCTGGGCGGCCGAGTCCCTCGCCAGGCTCAAGGTGCTCTGGATATACCTGTTTTTTGTGGGCGTTGTGATGGTGATCTTCGGGACCCACCTGCTGGCCAGGCTGGTGGTGGAGCCGGTGAAGAGGCTCATCGAACTGGCCGGGGAGTTCAGGGAAGAGGAGTTCTTGGCCTTTGACCCCGAGAACCCGGTGAACGAGCTGAGCGCGCTCCTCGACGCGACCAAGATGATGGTGACCCGCCTGAGGGAGCAGAGGGAGAACCTGGCCGAGAACTGCGTCTCCCTCGAAGAGGCCCTCAAGGACCTCAAGGACGCGCAGAGAGAGGTGGTGCGCTCGGAGAAGCTGGCCTCCCTGGGGCAGCTGGCCGCGGGGTTGGCCCACGAGCTGGGCAACCCCCTGGGCATAGCCATGGGCTACCTGGGCCTGCTTAAGGACGAATCCCTGGAGCACGAGTCCAGAGAGGACGTGCTGGCCAGGATGCAGACCGAGCTGGACCGCATGGACCAGACCGTGCGCGCGCTGTTGAGCTACGCCAGGCCGGCGGGGGAGCAGAGCGAGGTGGTGGAGGTGGGCCCCCTCATCAAGGAGACCGTCGCGGTGGCGGGCCTCCACAAGGAGATGAAGGGGATCGACGTAGAAATCAGGGCCCAGGGAGGGCTCAGGGTGAGGGTGGACCCCGAGGCCCTGAGACAGGCGCTGATGAACCTCCTCATCAACTCCGCGCAGGCCATGGACCACCGGGGCGCGATCTTCGTCAAGGCCGACCTCAGGGGCCCCAACCAGAGGGTCCTCATCAGGGTCAAGGACACCGGCCCCGGGGTGTCCGAGGAGGACGCGCCCAGGATCTTCGACCCCTTCTACACGGACAAGCCCCCCGGCAAGGGCACGGGCCTGGGTCTCGCGGTCGCGATGAGGCTCATGGAGGCTGCGGGCGGGTCCCTCAAACTGGAGAACCCCGGAGGCAAGGGAGCGTGCTTTGTGATAAACCTGCCGGGCCCCTAACTGTCCCGGGGGCCGCGCGAGCCATAGACGGATATGGGGACTGAAGTCTTCAAGAATATCCTCGTGGTGGACGACGAGGAGAACATGCGCCACGTCCTCGGCTTTCTCCTGGGCAAGGAGGGCTACGAGGTGGCAGGCGCCGCGTCCGGCGAGGAGGCCCTCGACGCGCTCGCGAAAGAGCCCTTCCATCTCATGATCGCAGACGTGAGGATGGAGGGCATGGACGGGGTGGAGCTCCTCAAGCGGGCCAAGGCCCGCTACCCCGGCCTCACCGTGATAATGATGTCCGCGTACGGCACCATAGACTCGGCCATGGACGCGATCCGGCTCGGCGCGTACGACTACGTGCCCAAGCCGTTCCGCGCCGAGGAGGTGGTGCTCGCGGTGAGGAAGGCCGAGGAGCGCCAGAGGCTCCTCGAGGAGAACCGCCAGCTGAGGGAGGCGGTCTCCGGGACCTACTCCTTCGAGGGGATGGTGGGCAAGTCCAGGGCCCTGAGGAGGGTCATCGACACGGTGAGAAGGGTCGCGGAGGTGAACACCACGGTGCTCATCACCGGCGAGTCGGCCACCGGCAAGGAGCTGGTGGCAAAGGCCATCCACTACACCGGCCCCAGGGCGGCAGAGCCCCTTGTGGCCATAAACTGCGCGGGGCTGCCTGAGACCCTTCTGGAGTCCGAGCTCTTCGGCCACGTCAAGGGCGCGTTCACCGACGCGTTCAGGGACAAGCCCGGGCTCATCACCAGGGCGAGCCGCGGCACCTTCTTCCTGGACGAGGTGGGGGAGATGCCGATATCTGTCCAGGCCAAGCTCCTAAGGGTCCTCGAGGACCAAAAGGTCCGGCCCGTAGGCGGCACCGAGGAGACCGAGGTGGAGGTCCGGTTCATAGCCGCGACCGCGAAGGACCTCGGGGATGAGGTGGACGCGGGAAGGTTCCGCCAGGACCTCTTCTGGCGCCTCAACGTCATCAACCTCAACCTGCCGCCGCTCAGGGAGAGGATGGAGGACCTGAGGGTGCTGGTGGTCCACTTCGTTGAGAAGTACTCAAAGGAGCTGAAAAAGGGTGTTCAGGCCGTAAGCCCCCTGGCCCTGGGGATAATGGAGCGCTACGACTACCCGGGCAACGTGAGGGAGCTGGAGAACATTGTGGAGAGGGCCGTGGTGATGGCCCGGGGGGAGCTCATCGAACCCGGGGACCTGCCGGCCCACCTGAACCCCCGGGCCCGGGACCAGGGCCCGAAAGAGCGCGCGGCGAGCCTGAGCCTCAAGCACGCGGTGATGAGGCTCGAGGAGGACCACATAAGGGAGGCCCTAAAGAGGACGGGGAACAACCGGCTCCAGGCCTCCAAGATCCTGGGGATAAGCCACCCCACCCTCCTGAGCAAGATCAAGAAGTACGGCATAAAGACCTAGCCCCGGGCTATTAAACTTTTTAATAGCAAGACCCCGCGAAAATTAAGAAACTTAATAATCAAGGGTTGCTCTCCCGCGCCACCCACCTGCCAGGCCCGGCAACACCGCGCTGGCCATATCCCGGGTTCGGGCCGATAACATCCCATGAATAATAGATAATCCGGGATTCGAGATCTTTCGGGCCTTGCCCGCTGCACCCTTTCCCCTAAAGCCGGGTCCCAGGAAACATTGTGGCTCGCGTCTTGCACAACTAATTGGACAGAGGGGACTCGTTTCGGGGGAAGGCCATGGAATCTTATGGAAAGAAGAGATTTTCGGATTTCCGCGCAGCCGGGTTCACGCTCATAGAGCTCATTGTCACCATGTTCATCCTCGCGATAGTCGCGGGGTTCGCGAAGCTTTATAAATGGACCAACAGCGGTTGGAAGTAGGGGGAAAGGCCATGAAGAGAAGGTCCTCGAAATCGGTGAAATGCGTCTTACCGGGCCAAAAGGGAGGTTTCTCCCTGCTGGAGGTATTGATCGCGATAACCATTCTTTCGGTGGGGGTCCTCGCGGTGGCTGGAATGCAGTCCACGTCCATCAAGTCCAACTACGCGTCCAACCGCATGGCCAACGCGATAGGTCTTGTCCAGGAAAAGATGGAGTGGCTGATGGGGCTCGGGTATACGGATATCAGGCTCACGGACAACAATCCCAGCAACAACGGCAACCTGACCACCGCGTTCGGCACCTCCAGCTCCACCGGCGGGGCGAACAACTACGATGGGTACCTGGAACAGGGCATAGACCGCCACGGCGACGCAGGGGGGGACTTCGACAGGTTCTACAATGTCGCGGATTCCACCCCCGCGCCGGACATGAAGACCGTCGCGGTGATGATCCGCTGGCAGGAGAAGGGAAAGACCCGGACAGTGGCCCTCGAGACCATTCTGGGCCGCTAGGTGACAGCCATGAAGACTTACAGAGACGATAGAGGTTTTACCCTGATCGAGATACTGGTGGCCTGCACCATCATGGGGTTGGTGATGGGGGCCATAATATCCGTGTTCACCAGCTCCAACCGCTCCTACATTGTCCAGGAGGAGGTGGTGGAGATGCAGGAGACCGGCAGGTTTCTCACGGAGTACCTCGCGCAAAAGCTCCGGATGGCGGGCTACGACCCCAGGGAAGCCAACGACCCCACGCGGATCTTCAAGTTTCAGATACCCTCTGGAACCGTTCCAAACCCCGAGTTTCCCACCGTGAACTACGGCAACCAGTCCGTGACCTGCGGCACCATAAACTACAACGGCACTGGCAGCCCCAACGACGTTATGATCGCGTTCACCTTGGACGACAACGAGGACGGCGCGCTGAACGACACTCCCGGCACCCCTGCAAACTGGAACCCCGACGAGCTGGTGGCCATAGTCTACGACCCAGACGCCAAAGCGGTGGTGATCTTCAACCCGGACAAGGTGGCCGGGTCATCCCCCTGGAGCACGCTTGTGGATAACATAATCGGGTTCAACGTGACCTACATCTACGCGAACAAGCAGACCAGCGACGACATAGGGATGCCCGACGACACGGATGCAAACTATGACAACGATTCCGATAAGATACGGTCCGTAGAGATCGAAGTCAGGGTCCAGCAGAGGAACGCGCTCTTCGGCCAGGCCCGGCGCCAGAGGGACTACATGACCCGGGTCCGCTGCCGGAACCTTGGCCTCTAACTACTTTAATAGATTATAGAAAAGGCGGCTTAAGCTATGAAGATAACCATGAAGAGGATCCTGGCCAGGCTTGAGCACAGCTCCGGCGCGGCCCTTATCCTTGCCATCACCGTGCTCATAGTGCTCACCGTCATCGGGGTGGCCGCGCTCAACATCTCTTCCCTCCAGGTGAAGATGGTTCACAACGTCAGGCTTTTCAATATGGCCTTCTACAGGGCCGACGGCGCGCTCCAGGTCTCGGTGCCCGTGCTGGAGGAGGCTGTAGCGCAGCGGGGCTTTGTGCAGGAGCCGTACAACTATAAGGGCACCACCGACGTGAAGGTGAAGGACGCGGACTTCTACCGCGAGAAAGACGTGGGCGAGGTGGGGGCATACATCAACCAGTCCGTAAGCCTCCCGGATGGTGACGAGGACTCCGAGGACGACAACAACGGGGACCGCTCCGATGACCTGGTTCAGGTAACCGCGACCAACCCGGACATACAGATATCCGGTACGGTGGAGGGGGTGGTGGACGTCGACAACCTGGGCACCTCAGCGGACAAGGGTTTCTCCATCCTGATGTCCATGGGATACGAGGGACTGGGCAAGGGGGTGGCCGGGGGCGGCGCGTCCCGGTTCTATGAGATAAACACCAGGGGCGAGGGCCCGCTTGGCTCCCAGAGCAGGATCAAGGGGGTCTACAGGCACAAGATCTAAAACGCGGCTAAAGAGGGATTTCAGCCATGAAGAGATATTTGAAGAAGGGGTTGCTGGTGCTGTGGTTTGCGTGGTTCTTCATCGCGTTTACCTCTATGGTCTGGGCCGACCCCATCACAGTGTCGGACTACTTCGCGGTGCCCCCCTTTGTGGGCCAGTCCATAAAGCCCAACGTGGTCATCGCGCTGGACGTGTCGGGCTCCATGAAGGCCCCGGCCTACTGGGACGCGGACGCGGGCAACTGGCGGACCGTGATGTCCGACGTGGCCGACGGCACCGCGCACGACGACTACAACCCGGACCACTCCGACCCCAACACGAACCCCTACTACTACGGCTACTTCAAAGGCGCCAAGAAGTACAAGTATGTGACGGGCAACCCCGGGTACTTCTTGGAGGCCACCACCGCGGAGGAAACCTCTCTTGCTGGCCAGCTCTGGGACGGCGACTTCCTCAACTGGCTGACCACCAGGAGGGTGGACGCGGGCCGCAGGGTGCTGGTGGGCGGTAAAGTAGATGCGGTGTACGACGACGGCCGGGGTGGG
>JARFUL010000242.1 GCA_029289015.1 Syntrophobacteria bacterium
CTCTTGGGGAAGACCACCACGTCGGGAAGATGGGCCAGCCCGGTCGCGTCGTAGGAGTGGCACAGGAGGTCCTCCGGGCCCTGGGAAAACCCGGCCGGGCCGACCACCTCTCTTATCTCCTCAAGGGGAAGCAAGCTCTCTCTCCCTTCTTACCCGCGCGCTCATGGGTCTGGGCCTATTCTATAGCCAAGCGGGTGAAAAAGGTAGACTGAAGGGCATAACCGCCTAAAAAAAATGATCTTTCTCCAAAAGTCCCTGAAAACAGGCCCTGGGAGCAGTCCGGGGGCCGGCGCACGGTATTCAAATATTGTCCACATAACTCTTGCCGCAACCCCAAAGAGGTATTAAATTATATAGAATTGGTTGGAGATTGTCGATCACAGCTGCAAACAGTATTAAAGGAGAACCGGTATAATGGTGGAAGTTACCGAGAAGGCCAGGGAGATCATCAAGGAGACCTTTGAGGAGCAGAAGATAGACTCTGCGGTGAGGATCTACTTCGGCGAAGGGGGATGAGCTGGTCCCAGGCTTATGATGGCTCTGGATGAGCCTAAAGAGACGGATAAGACCTTTGACGTTGACAATATCACCTACCTGGTTGACAACGGGCTCTTAGAGAAGGCCGGTAGGATTACCCTGGATTTCGTGGAGACCTTCTTCGGGGCCGGGTTCGTTCTCACCCCGGAGACGAAGCTTCCCGGCGCGGACGCGAGCGTGTGCGGCTCAACCTGCAGTTGCTGATAGGGATGTTCTAGCGGGGCTGAAGATTTCCCAAATAAAGAGAAAGAGGGCGCGATCGGGCGCCCTTTTTTCTTGCCCGGGCTATGGCCCTGGGGCCTGCCGGCGCGCCAGAGCGCGCAACCTTGACCTTGTCTGTTGTGGTATGCTAAATTTCCGGAGAGCATTGAGGCCTGGCCCAAACGGGGAGGGGTGGCCGAGTGGCTTAAGGCGGCGGTCTTGAAAACCGCTGTGCGTAATGCACCGCAGGTTCGAATCCTGCTCCCTCCGCCAAAAAGATAAAATAGTTTCGCGGAGAGATGGCCGAGTTGGCTTAAGGCGCTCGCCTGCTAAGCGAGTGTAGGGGCAAAAACCTCTACCGAGGGTTCGAATCCCTCTCTCTCCGCCATAATTTATGGGCTCTATGCCCCGTTTCGGGGATGGGATTGCTCCCCCAAAAGCTCCCCGTACCAGGAGACGAGGCTTTTGGCGATGGTCTCGGGCAAAAACTCGTCCTTCATCCTGAGGGCCGCGGCGCCCATCCTCGCTGCAAGGGCCGGGTCTTTCAGTATCCTGAGGATCCCGGAGGCCAGGTCTTCGGGGTCCTGGTTCTTCACCACCACCCCCGAGCCGTAGGAGTTCACCCAGTGGGATATGCCCGTTGTCTCGGTGACCACCGAGGGGGTGGCCGCGGTGGCCGCCTCGGGGATCACCATGTTCAGGGTCTCCACCACCGAGGGGACCGTGCACACCTCGGACGCGGCCAGGTAGTCCCTCACCCTGTCGTGGGGTATCCCGCCGGTGAACACGATCTTTTCCCCGACCCCCGCGTTCGCGGCCACGCGTCTTAAGTGCTCCGCGTAGTCGCCGATCCCGGGCACGTGCCTTGTGCCCCCCGCGATCATGATGACTGTCTCAGGCTCCTCCGCGAGGATGTGGCGCGCGGCCTCGATCAGGTATTCCAGCCCCTTCATGGACACCAGGCGGCACAGCGATATCACGATGCGCGCGTCGCCCCTCAGGCCGTGGCGGGCCGCGACCTCCCTTTTGGCCGCGGCCTTGAACGCGGCCACCTCATTTCCCACAAACCCGACAAACGTCTTGTCTAGGTTTAGCGGGATGGCTCTTATCTTCTCTTCCGGCGCGCCGGTGGCCACGAGCCACCTCTTGACCAGGGGGCTGAGCGCGCGGATCCCCGCGGCGTTTTTATAGACCCTGTCCAGGTAGAACCTCAGCCGGGCGTTGTCCTTGATGTCGTGGTGGGTGAACCCGGTGTTCAGGTTGTCGTGGGTGTGGACCGCGGCCACGAAGGGGACCTGGATCCCGAGCGCGGAGAACATGGTGATGAAGCCCCAGGGATATGCGGACTCCACCTGGAGGATATCAAGGTCCGGGTTCTCCCTGATGAACCCCCTTAGCGCGATGACGTTGGTGAAGAACTTGCGCTCCATGAGCGGCCATTTCACCAGCTTTTCCAGGGGGTAGAGCACCGGGCTCCTCTTTCTGCCGGATATGGTGAAGAACTCGGCCCCCCGGTACTCACTCTTT
>JARFUL010000243.1 GCA_029289015.1 Syntrophobacteria bacterium
CACCCTTTCAGGGCTCAGACCCGCGGCCAGAAACCTCGTCGCGTCCTCCCGGGACTTGGCCAGGATCTTGCTGAACATCCTGAGCACCGGCCTGATGAGCGGCCCCAGGAGCCTGTAGCGCGCTGCTGAGGTGGGGGAGAGCCTCGCGTTCACCAGCACCGCGGGCACCCGGGAGGCCCTCAGCATGTATAGCATCACCGGCCAGATGTCCGTCTCCACCAGGACGAACAACCGCGGGTCTATGCGGCCAAGCGCGCGGCCCACCGCGAGGGGGTGGTCGAGGGGCAGGTAGAAGATACCGTGGGCAACGGAGCCGAGCCTCTTCTGGGCCACCTCGCGGCCCACCCGGGTGGTTACGGAGAGCGCTATGGGAATACGGGGAAAACGGGCCTTGAGCCCCTCTACCAGGGGCTCGGCCGCGGCCACCTCCCCTGCTGAGAGCGCGTGGACCCAGATGGGCCTCGGCGCGAGGGAGGTTTCAAGGGTCCTGCCCAGCCCCCGGGTGATCAGGCGGTGAAGTTTCTCGGTGCTGTGTGCCGGCATGGATTAATAGGGCCCAGCGGGTTTGAATGCGGGAATCACCTCCCCGGCGAGCGGGCTAGTCCACCTTCTCGGCGCTGAACTGAAGGTCGTGGAGCTTCTTGTACTCCCCGTTCATGGCCATCAGCTCCTCGTGGGTGCCCTCCTCCACGATGCGGCCGTCCACCACCACCACGATGCGGTCCGCGTTCTTCACCGTGGAGAGCCTGTGGGCCACCACCAGGGTGGTTCTGCCCGCCATGAGCGCCTCCAGCCCCTTTTGCACCTCCTTCTCCGCTTCGCTGTCCAGGTTTGAGGTGGCCTCGTCCAAAATCAGGATGGGCGCGTCCTTGAGCATTGCCCTGGCTATGCAGAGCCTCTGGCGCTCGCCCCCGGACAGCAAAACCCCCTGCTCGCCGATCACCGTGTCGAACCCCTCGGAGAGCCCCTCGATGAAATCGAGCGCGTTGGCCCTCTTCGCGGCCTGGCGTATCTCCTCGAAGGGCTTCTCTGGCTGGCCGTACGCGATGTTGTTCCTCGCCGTGTCCGCGAAGAGCACCGGCTCCTGGGTCACTACGCCTATCTGGTCCCTCAGGGACCTGATGAACACGTCGCGGACGTCCGTGCCGTCTATGAGGACCCGGCCCCCGGATACGTCATAGAACCTCGGGATAAGGCTTACAATGGTGGTCTTGCCCCCTCCGGAGCCCCCCACCAGGGCCAGTATCTCACCGGCCTTCACCCTCAGGTTGATGTGGTCCAGCACGGGCTTTTCACCGTCGTAGGTGAAGGATGTGTCGCTGAACTCTATGGACTCCTTGATCGGGGGAAGCGGCCGCGCGCCCTCGGCCTCCTTCACCTCCTCCGGGGTGTCCAGTATATCGTAGACCCTGATGGCCGCGGCAGCGCCCTGCTGGATGGTGTTGTTCACCCCGGAGAGCCTCTTTACGGGCTCGTAGAGGAACATCATGGACGCGAGGAAGGAGCTGAGCGTCCCGGGGGTGGTGAGCCCCTTTGAGAACGCGTACCCGGAGTACCAGAGCAGCGCGGCTATGCCCACCCCGCCTAAGAACTCCATGAGCGGGTGGTTTATGGCCCTCACGGCTACGGACTTCATGTTGAAGTCGAAAAACTTCAGGTTCTCATTGGAGAACTTCTCGGTCTCGTACTCCTCCATGCTGAACCCCTTGACGATCCTCACCCCGCCCAGGGACTCCTTGAGGATCACGGTGAGGTCCGCTATGGCCTCCTGGCTGGAGGTGGCTATCTTCCTCAAAAGCCTTCCTATCTTCCACACGGGGATGAACGCGACGGGGAGCACCACCGTCGCGATGATGGCCATCTTCCAGTCCAGGTAAAAGATCAGGAACACGAGCCCAATCGCGCTGAAGGTGTCCTTTACTATGCCGGTCACTGCAGATGATACCGCGCCCTGCATGAGGTTCACGTCGTTGGTTATGCGGGAGATGAGGATCCCCGAGTGGGTCCTGTCGTGAAAGGTGAGCGGCAGGTTGATGATCCTTCTGTAGAGCTGGTATCTCAGGTCCGCTATCACCGACTGGCCCACCCAGTGCATGAGATAGGTGGAGCTCCAGCCGAAGAGACCCTTGAACGCGAAGACCACCAGCACGATTATGGGCAGGAGCTTCATGAGCCCGGGGTCCCTCT
>JARFUL010000244.1 GCA_029289015.1 Syntrophobacteria bacterium
GGCATCTCGTCCCTGGTGCGGCGGTATACGATGGTCACCTCTTTAGAGCCGAGGCGGAGAGCCGTTCGGGCCGCATCTATGGCCACGTTGCCGCCTCCGATTACCACCACCCGCTCTCCGGGGGGTTCGCGCTTTCCCAGGTTGGCCTCTCTCAAGAAGTCCACCGCGTCCAGGACCCCTTCATAGACCTCCTCCCCGGGAATGTTCAGCTTCAGGCTGCGGTGGGCCCCGATGCCCAGAAACACGGCCTTGAACCCCTCTTTTTCGAGGTCGGACAGGGTGAAATCGGTGCCCAGCCTCTCGCGGGTTCGCACCTCTATGCCCGTGCCCACCAAATAATCAATCTCCCGTTTTAGAACCTCCGGGGGCAGCCGGTAATCCGGAATGCCCACCTTGAGCATGCCGCCGAGCTCGGCCAGGGCCTCGAAGATGGTCACCTGGTAGCCCTTGAGGCGGAGGTAGTAGGCCACGGTGAGGCCCGCGGGGCCGGAGCCGACCACCGCGACCCTCTCCAGGCGATCCACGATCTCGGGGCGGGGCAGGTCCTCGAGGTTGACCTGGTCGGCAGCAAACCGCTTCAGCTCCCTGATGGAGACCGCTTCATCCAGCTCGATTCTCCGGCAGTTAGTCTCGCACGGGTGGGGGCAGACGCGGCCGAGCACGCCCGGCAGCGGCAGCCGCTCCATGATGAGCCGGACCGCTTCGGTGTATTTTCCCTGGCCTATGAGCTGAACGTAGCCCTGGATATTTACGCCCGCGGGACACCTGGCCACGCAGGGAGCCCGGTCCATCTTGTCGATGGTAAAGGTTACGGGCACGGCCTGGGGGAACGCCCTGTATATCGCTCTCCTGTCGGCAAGACCCACCTCCCATTCACTCCGGGTGCTAACGGGACAGACCTCTTCGCAATCGCCGCAGCCCGTGCAGACCCCCTCCTTCACATACCGGGGCTTCCGATGGATCTTTACCTTGTAGTTGCCTATGTAGCCGGACACCTCGGTCACTTCGCTGTAGGTTAAAAGCTCGATGTGCGGGCTCTGGGCCACCGCGGTCATCTTGGGGGTGCCGATGCACGCGGCGCAATCAAGGGTGGGGAAGGTCTTGTCGAACTGGAGCATATGGCCGCCGATGGTGGGCTGTCTTTCCACGAGATAGGCCCTGTGCCCTGCTTCGGCAATGTCGAGCGCGGCCTCCATGCCCGCGATTCCACCCCCGACGATGAGGACATCGGGGTGCACCCGCACCTCTCTGGAGCTGAGCTTCCTATGGTGTCTCACCCGCCTGAGGGCCGCGGAGACCAGCGCTTTCGCCTTTCTCGTAGCCTCGTCAGGATCCGGGGTGACCCAGGCGACCTGCTCGCGCACCGAGGCCATCTGGAAATTGTAGGGGTTGAGGCCGGCCCGCTGGCACGCGGCCTGGAACGTCTTTTCGTGGAGCCTGGGGCTGCAGGAGGCCACCACCATCCGATTGAGGTCAAACTCCTTTATATCCTTCTCGATCATCTCCTGGCCGGGATCGGAACACATGAACTTGTAGTCCCTGGCCACGGTCACGTTCTCCTGCTGCCGCGCAAACGCGGCCAACTCTTCCACATTCACCTTGCCCGCGATGTTCAGCCCGCAGTGGCACACGTAGAATCCGGTCCTGAAGGGCCTTTTCTCTTCCCGGACCGCAGGCTCCAGGATTCTTATGACAGAGGGCTCCAGCTTCTCCCTGAGGGTCCGCTCCACCGCTTTCTTGATCTCCTGCTCCGTGAAGGGCTTGGGCAGGTAGTCGGAAACCCCTATCCTCATGGCATCTACCGCGGATTTTACACTGGGGTATCCCGTGATCGCGACCACCTCCATCTCGGGGCGGTCCTCCTTCGCCCGCCTGATCACCTCCATCCCGTCGATATCCGGCATCCGGAGGTCTGCGACGAGGAGATCGAAGTCATTTGCGCCCATAGAGGAGAGCGCGGCCTGCCCCGTTGTGGCCAGGTCAACGCTGTAGCCCTCCTCTTTCAGGACCAGCTTGAGCCCCTGGGCCACGCTCTGTTCATCCTCCATCACAAGGATCTTTATTTCACCGATAGCGCTTTCCGGTCGCGTCTCTTCCGCGTCAACGGGCTCGGGTCCCTCCTTGGAGACGACCTCTCTTTGCTGCTTAAGGGCCTTCTCCACCGCTCCTATGAGCTCTTCATCGGTAAACGGCTTGGGCAGATAGTCGAAAACCCCCGCCTTGAGGGCCTCCACCGCGGTGGGAACGCTCGGGTACCCGGTGATGACGATTATCTCAATCTCGGGCCGCTTCTCCTTCGCCTGCCTGACCACCTCCATGCCGTCGATGTCCGGCAGCCTGAGATCTGCGAGCAAAAGATCGAAGCTCTTTTGGCTAAGTGAAGCGAGCGCGTTCTTCCCGGTATTCGCCAGATCAACGCGGTAGCCCTCCTCCGTGAGCACCAGCTTGAGCCCGTTGGCTATGCTGGACTCGTCCTCCAGCACAAGGATTTGGGGTTGACCGGTGGGTTCATTGCCCGTGGGATTGTCTGAGAGCTGCATCTCGACCCCCTTATTCTTTGAGAATATATGCAACGCGCTGGCAATATGGTCCTTTTATGAGCAATTTTTGTTCCTAAAATAATGCCACCTTGGACACGGGGCCATCTTGATAAATTTATGAGTAATACTAATCGCTTAGACATAAAGGGGGTATTGGGCTCCCGGATCGTGGGCGCGTGAAAGTGTATAGGAACTTATACGGTACGCGAAGGGGGAGACGGGAATTTGGAAATTATTTCAGGGTGTTGGGGCTCTATTAAAAGACATACGCCATATTGGCCGCTAAATCGGCTCTTATACCCTTATGGTTCGCCCTTGATGTCCCTGGCCGAGATTTGGTGCTTCTTCATCAGGGTGGAGAAGTTGGACCTCTGCATTCCCACCTTCTCGGCCGCACGGGAGATGTTTCCCCTGGTCTCCTTGAGGACCTTGAGGAGAAAGGCCTTCTCCACCTGCCCATAATCGATTTCCAGGAGCTGTTTCTTGAAGGCCTTCAGCTCGGTGAGGGTATTGGGAATGGAGTCTTCCTTGAGGAATCGAATCATCTGGG
>JARFUL010000245.1 GCA_029289015.1 Syntrophobacteria bacterium
GTTGGGCCGAAGACCCCCCCCGAGGACCCGGACGGCAGGGTTATGGAGGTGGCCACGGTCTTGAAGATGCAGCAAAGAATCAGCAGCTTCAGCGGTATCTGGGCCAGGACCGCCTGCTGCATGGTGCCGTAGCCCCCGGACAACACCTGGGGCACTATCATCGCGATGGCGCCCACCATGAACCCCCCCAGCATGGGCCTGAAGTGGGGCCTCACCGGGAACCGGACGAAGAACTGGTCCCGCGCGCCGAGGAACATCCGGACGTAGATCATGCCCAGGGGCACGCACGCGAGCCCCAGGATGCCGTAGAATATGAGCTCCACCGGGTTGCGGGAGACCACCTTGGGGACGAAGAAGATGGGCTGGTGGCCGTACACAAAGGTGAAGAGCGAGTAGGCCACCACCGAGGAGATGACCGCGGGCACTATGGCCTCGGACTCGAAGTCCTCGGAGTAGATGACCTCCACCGCGGTAAGGGCCGCGCCCAGGGGCGCGCGGAAGATCGCGCCCAGCCCTCCCGCGGTGCCGGCCAGCACGAGGATCCGGTGCTGCCTGGCGCTGAGTTTGAGCTTCTGGGCCACAAAGGAGCCGAACCCCGCGCCTATCTGGGATATGGGCCCCTCCCTTCCCGCGCTCCCGCCGGTGCCCAGGGTTATGATGGAGGTTATCCCCTTGAGGATGGGCACCCTTCCCCGTATGAACCCGCCCTTGTTGTGGAACGCGTCCACCATCGCGTTGGTGCCGTCGCCCTCGGCCTCGGGCACGAAGGTATACACGATGAAGCCGCAGATGAGCCCGCCCACCGCGGGCACCAAAAAGAGCACCCAGCGCCGAAGCGGGGTCTGGGAGGTAAGATGGACGATGTGCTCGCCCACCGGGTGGGTGAACTGGTAGCCCGCGAGCTCCTTCAGCACGAAGAACTTGAGCCACTCAAGGAGGTATATGAAGGCAACCGCGCCAAGCCCCGAGATGATGCCCACCAACACCCCGAAGCCGATCCACCTGAAAAAATCGGTGCCCCCTAAGATCTTCTTTAACTCCAGTAAGAACCGCCCCCGGGCCATATCAACCTTTTGGCCGCGGTCCCAACTGCTGCCGCCGCCGGTAGAGAAGGAAACTTCTATCGGCTATAGAGTCTATTTGATTACAGATTTCCGTCAAGGACTAATTGTCCCAACACGCGGTTTCGCCCCGCGCCCGGGTCTTGCGGCCCCTCATGCGGCAAGCTTCTCCTCGATGTACTTGAATATGTCCCCCACGGTCTCGATCTGCTCCGCCTCCTCGTCCGGTATCTCAAGTTCGAACTCCTGCTCCAGCGCCATGACCAGCTCCACCACGTCCAGGGAGTCTGCGCCCAGGTCGTCGAGGATGTGGGCCGAGGGCACAAGGTCCGCCTTGTCCAGGTCGAGCTGTTTTAAGATCACCGTCTTTACCTTTTCCATGGCCTCGTTAAGATCCATCTTGCCTCCCCTTCTCCTTGATTGCCTCAATAAGCTTTTCGTCCCGCTCCCACAGGGCCCTTCCCTTGCCGGTGGCCAGGCCGAAGAAGACCGTGTTGAGCGCGGTGTCCAGCTCATCCATGAGCCGGAAGCTTCCCCCCTCCATGAGCCACCTCTGGATAATGCCGTCCACCAGCCCCATTATCCCGTGGAACACGGTTATGAAGTCGAGCCCCTTGATCAGCCCCATTTGGTAGGCCCTGAGCGCCTTGTGCTTGAGCCCGGGAAGGCTCATCAGCGCCTTGGAGGGAAGGAGCGCCCTGGGGTCCACCGCGTCCCTGGGGCCCTCCCGGGTGATGAGCCGGTAGAGCCTCAGGTCCCTCTCCACGAAGCTGAAGTAGACCGCGAGATACTTGGCCACCGCGGTGAAGAGGTCGTCTTTGGGGTCCGCGGCCTCCCTGACGGCCCTTGCCAGCTCCTCCTCCTTAGCGTCTATCACCTCGCTGAAGAGCTGGTCCTTGTTCTTGAAGTAGCGGTAGACCGTGCCCTTGGCCAGGTCCGCCTCCTGGGCCACCATCTCCACGGTGGTGTCGTGAAACCCGAGGCGGGAGAAGAGCGCGCCCGCGGCCGCGATGATCCTGTTTCTGGGGGACGGCCCGCGGCCCGGCCTGGGCCTGGGGAGATGGACCAGCACCACCCTCTCCGCCAGAAGCTCCGGCGCGATGCCCAGCCTCTTCGCGGCGGCAAAGGAGGCCGCGACCGCGTCCCCGGGGTCCTCACCCCTGTCCAGGGACTCCTTTAGGCCCGCGATGAGCCCCTCGATCCTCCCGGAGCCCTCCCCCGCGCCCCTGGCGCGCCTTACGAACTCCTCGGCAAGGCTGGCTGCCATCCGCTGCCCCCCTTTTCATGGCCTAAAACATTAGGACTGACTGGTCAGTCATTATCCGGATACCTGTGCTCCTGTCAAGGGTTTTTTATTAAATATCCGGCCGGGGTTTTGGAGGGTTTCAAAAAACGCGGGCACAGGGTATGATGGACCGACCCTTCGCGAACCCCGTGGAACACCGATTCCGGGAGGCCCTCTTGCAGTACACGGACAAATACCGGGAGCCGGACACGGCCAGGTCCCTGGTCAGGGCCATCCGCTCCCTCAAGATAGAGCGCGAGCTTCGCATCATGGAGGTCTGCGGCACCCACACGGTCTCCATCTTCCGCGCGGGGATCAGGTCCCTGC
>JARFUL010000246.1 GCA_029289015.1 Syntrophobacteria bacterium
CCGCGGTTCGGCTGATAGATATGGAAGTAATAACCACGCACATAAACGCGGACTTCGACGCGATGGCCTCCATGGTCGCGGCGCAGAAGCTCTACCCCGGGGCCGTGCTGGTGCTGCCCAGCGCGATGGAGCCCGCGGTGAGGAGCTTCCTCACCAGGCCCCCCTTCCCTATCCCCAGCTTCGTGAAGGAGAAGGAGGTGGACCCCGCGGCCGTGACGAGGCTGATCCTGGTGGACACCCGCCAGGCCTCCCGGCTGGGCGCGCTGGAGGGGCTTCTGGAAAGGGACGACGTGGAGCTGCACCTCTACGACCACCACCCCCCTTCGGAGGACGATCTCGCGGGGGACGTGGCTGTGGTGAGGCCCGTGGGCGCGACGGTGACCCTGCTCGCGGAGCTCATCAGGGAGAGGTCGGTTCCCGTAACCCCCGAGGAGGCGACCTTCATGATGGTGGGCCTCTACGAGGACACCGGCGGCCTCACCTTCACCTCCACCACCAAAGAGGACTACGACGCGGGGGGGTTCCTCCTGGAGAGGGGCGCAGACCTGACCAAGGTGGCGGACATCCTGAAGAGGGAGCTCACCTCCGAGCAGGTCGCGGTGCTCAACGACCTCATCCTCTCCCTGGCCTTCCACCGGGTGGTGGGCATCGAGGTCGCGGTGGCCAAGGTCAGCGTGGAGAGCTACGTGCCCGAGTTCGCGCTCCTGGTGCACAAGCTGAGGGACATAGAGGACCTGGACGTGGTCTTCGCGATCGCGCAGATGGGGAGCAAGGTCTACCTGGTGGGCCGGAGCCGCAGGCCCCAGGTGGACGTCTCCCTGGTCGCGGCCGCGTTCGGGGGCGGCGGGCACAGGTATGCCGCGTCCGCGTCCATAAAGGATTTGACCCTGATCCAGGTGGAGGAGAAGCTCATCAAGGTCCTGAGCGAGGTGATAAGGCCCTATCATCAGGCCCGGCACATAATGAACTTCCCGGTGATCAGCGTGAGCCCCGGACAGAGCGTTATGGAGGTGGCCGAGACCCTCAACCGCTACTCCATAAACGGGATGCCGGTCATGGACGGGGAGAGGCTGGTGGGAATAATCGGCAGGCAGATGGTGGACAGGGCCCTCCACCTCGACCTGGGGGACCAGGAGGTGGGGCTCTACATGAACACCAGGTTCAACTCCGTGACCCCCGAGGACGACCTCTCCGACATCAGGGACTACCTGGTGAGGGACTACCAGCGCATACTCCCGGTGATGGAGGACGGCCGGCCGGTGGGGGTCATCACCCGCAAGGACCTTCTGGACACCTTCATCCAGGAGGAGGAGAGGCTTCCGGAGTCCGAGGACGAAACCTTCGCGAGGGGCCGCATGAGGAAGAAGTCCGTCGCGGCGATCATCCGCGAGCTGCTCCCCGAAAGGGTGGTGAACCTGTTGACCGAGATGGGGGCCATCGCCCAGGAACTGGGCATGCACGCCTATTGTGTGGGCGGCTTCGTGCGCGATCTTATCCTGAGGAGGACCAACCTCGACGTGGACGTAGTGGTGGAGGGTGACGGCATCACCTTCGCGCAGGCCATGGCCGCAAGGGTAAACGCCCGGGTCCGCCACCACGACAAGTTCGGCACCGCGGTGGTAATCTTCCCCGACGGCTTCAAGGTGGATGTGGCCACGGCCCGGCGTGAGTACTACCAGCACCCGGGCGCGCTGCCCATGGTGGAGTCCTCCTCCCTGAAGCTCGACCTGTACCGGAGGGACTTCTCCATAAACACCATGGCCATAGAGCTCAACCCGGAGAACTTCGGCGTGCTGGTGGACTACTTCTTCGGCCAGAGAGACCTGAAGGACCAGAGTATAAGGGTACTACACAACCTGAGCTTCGTGGAGGACCCCACCAGGGCCCTTCGCGCGCTGAGGTTCGAGGCGAGGTTCGGCTTCAAGATCGGCAAGCACACCGGGATGCTCATGTCCAACGCGGTGAAGCAGGGGTTCCTGGACAGGGTGGCGGGCAGGCGGGTCTTCGTGGAGCTTAGACACATCCTGGAGGAGGAGAATCCTCCGAGAATCATCAAGAGGATGGCGGAATTCGGCCTTGTCTCGGCAATCTTCCCGGGCCTGGTGGACTCCAAGAAGACCGCTTCCATCCTCGACGAGATATCCCAGGTGGTCTCCTGGCATCGGTTGAGCTACCTCAAGGAGGAGGTGGAGGTCTGGCGCATCTATTTGATCGGCCTGATCTACGAGATGCCGGACTACCTCCTCGAGGGTCTCCGGGAGAAGCTGGAGCTCACCCCCAGGCTCTACGAGTGGATCGCGTCATCGAGAAAGAGGGCCAAGGGGGTTCGCAAGTCCCTGGGATGGGCCAGGGCCCGGACCCCTTACGACATATACAAGGCCATGGAGGGCATGGACACCGAGGCGGTCCTCTACCTCATGGCCATGTCCCCCGAGCGGGTGCGCAGGAAGGTGAGCCTCTACCTGAGGAGCCTCAAGGACACCCGGGTCGAGCTTACGGGCAAGGACCTCATCCGCATGGGATACACCCCCGGGCCCATATTCAAGGAGATCCTGGAAGGTCTGCTCAAGGCCCGGCTCAACAACAAGGTAAGGTCCCTGGAGGAAGAGATGGCCTACGTGTCGGGCAGGTACCCTGTCCGGGCCGCGGAGGAGAGCGGGGCATAGCCGTGGCGGCAAAGGTCATAGAGTGGACCGTGTTTGCAGTGGCCATGCTCGCCGCGCTCACCGTGCACGAGGTGGCCCACGGCTACGTTGCCGACCGGATGGGGGACCCCACCCCGAGGATGAGCGGGAGGCTGAGCCTGAACCCGCTGAAGCACCTCGATTTCCTGGGCACCCTGGTCTTCGTCATGACCCAGATGGTGGGCTGGGCCAAGCCGGTGCCCGTGAACCCCATGAACTTCTCGGAGCCCAGGCGGGCAATGCTCTGGGTCTCCCTTGCCGGACCCCTCGCCAACTTCGCGCTCGCGCTCGTTGCAGCCGGGCTCTTTCGGCTGATTATGGGCCAGGTCTCAAGCGAGGCCCTCCTGGCCAACCGCCACGGCATCTTTATCCTGGTCATCACCCTCAACTGGTTCGTGATCATCAACGTGGCCCTGGGCATTTTCAACATGATTCCCATCCCGCCCCTGGACGGAAGCAACGTTCTGGCCGCGCTTTTACCGGAATCTCTTCTAATTTCGTATAAAAAGTTTGCCAGGCTGGGGCCTTTTTTGCTTATACTGCTAATCTTGAGCCCATTCGCAAGCAAGGTGCTGGCCCCGGCCATCACCTACTTGCACCATCTTCTCATAAGGTAGGAGTTTCCTTCGCAGCCAACTGAATCGGGAGAGGTAAATGAGCAAAAAGCGTGTCTTAAGCGGCATCCGTCCAACAGGAAGGCTTCATCTGGGCAACTACCACGGCGCGGTTGAAAACTGGCTTGGCCTTCAAGACGACTACCATTGCCATTTCTTCGTGGCCGACTGGCACGCGCTCACCACCGACTATGAGGAGCCGTCCCAGATAAAGACCTACTCCTCGGAGCTCTTTCTCGACCTCATCGCGCTGGGGCTCGACCCTGAAAAATCGGTGCTCTTTGTCCAGTCCCAGGTCAAGGAGCACTCGGAGCTGTACCTTCTCTTGGGCATGTTCGTCCCCCTGCCCTGGCTGGAGAGAAACCCCACCTACAAGGAGATGAGGGACCAGCTCAAGGCCAAGGAGCTCTCCACCTACGGGTTCATCGGCTATCCGGTGCTCCAGGCCGCGGACATAATAATGTACAAGGCGGACTTCGTGCCCGTGGGGGTGGACCAGCTCCCCCACATTGAGCTGACGAGAGAGATAGCCCGCAGGTTCAACCACCTCTACGGCGAGGTCTTCCCCGTTCCCGGGCCCCTTTTGACGGAGGTGCCCAAGCTCCTGGGGACCGACGGCAGGAAGATGTCCAAGAGCTACGACAACTGCATCTTCCTGGACGACCCCGAGGACGAGATGCGGGCCAAGGTCTCCCAGATGGTCACCGACCCGGCCAGGAAACGCAGGACCGACCTCGGCGAGCCGGAGGTCTGCCCCGTGTTCGCGTACCACAAGATATACCAGGGGTCGGAAAAGCGCGAGGAGATAACCGCGGGGTGCAGGAATGCGTCCATCGGCTGCGTTGAGTGCAAGGTCTGGCTCGCGGACGCGCTCCTTGACAAGTTTTTGCCCTTCCAGGAAAGAAGGGGCGAGCTTGCCCGGAAGAAGGGGTACCTTGAGGAGGCCATGGCCGAGGGCTCGGCAAGGGCCAGCAAGATCGCCCGGGCCACCATGGAACAGGTGCGGGTGAGGATGGGTCTTTGATGGAAAGCTCTCTTCTAAATATTCCCGAGGAGTCCTACAGGGTGCGCCTCGAGGTGTTCGAGGGGCCGCTCGGCCTATTGCTTCACCTCATCAGGAAGAACAAGGTCTCCATCTTCGACATCCCCGTGGCCCTCATCCTGAGCCAGTACCTCGAGTTCCTCGACCTGATGAGGGAGCTGAACCTGAGGATCGCGGGGGAGTTCCTGGAGATGGCCGCGACGCTCGCGTACATAAAGTCGCGGATGCTCCTTCCCAGGCACGCGGACGAGGAGGACGAGGAGGACGACCCCAGAATGGACCTGGTGACCTCGCTCATGGAATACGCCCGGATAAGGGAGATCGCGAAGGAGCTCTCCAACCGTTTTCTCCTGGAAAGGGACGTGTTCGCCCGGGGAGCGCCCATCGGGGCGGGCACGAGGGAGGACCAGGAGTTTGAGGCCGGCCTCTTCGAGCTTACCTCCGCGTTCGTGGAGCTGATGAAGAGGGCGGAGACCGCGCCTCCCATGGAGGTGAAGATGGACGCGGTCTCCCTGAGGAGGAGGATGGTTGAGCTTCTGTCGCAGGTCAAGAAGCACGCGCAGTCCGGGCTCACCTTCCAGAAGCTCATCAAGGGGCTCTCCTCCCGAAGCGACGCGGTGTTCACCTTCCTCGCTATTTTGGAGCTGATGAGGCTCAACGCGATAAAGGCGTTCCAGCACGAGCCTTCAGCCATAATCCGGATATTTCCCGGCCCCAGGGCCTGGGTGCCGCTGCCCCTTGTGGAAGATTTTTAGGGAGGTCCAAAGGGCCGCGTATAGGGCGTGAGACCCGGTGAGAACATGGAGGATGTCAAGGGAGCAGTAGAGGCCATTGTCTTCGCGGCCAACTCGCCCGTGACGGTGCGCCAGATTCGCGAGACCCTGGGGTTGGATGACCCGGCCGGGGTCCGCGAAGCCCTGAACGCGCTGAAGCTGGAGTATGAGGAGAGGGACGGCGGCATAAGCATGGTGGAGGTGGCGGGGGGCTACCAGTTCCGCACCAACCCCAGGTACTCGGAGCAGGTCACCGCGCTCAGGAAGAGCCCGAGGTTCAGGCTCACCAGGGCGAGCCTGGAGACCCTGGCCATCGTGGCCTACCGCCAGCCCGTGACCAGGGCGGAGATAGAGGCCCTGAGAGGGGTGGAGGTGGGCGGGGTCCTGAAGCACCTCCTCACCAAGGGGCTTTTGAGGATCGAGGGCCGAAAGGAGTCCCCGGGCCGCCCGATCCTCTACGGAACCACCAAGAAGTTCCTGTCGGTCTTCGACCTGAAGGACCTGGGAGCCCTGCCCCCCCTCAAGGAGATGGAGGAGCTCGACCTCGGGCAAGAGGTCTTTGAGGAATGACGGCCGAGAGGCTCCAGAAGATTCTGGCCAGGGCCGGGGTCGCGTCGAGGAGAGCGGCCGAGCGGCTCATCGCCGAGGGAAGGGTCACGGTGAACAGCCAGGTGGTCCGGGAGCTCGGGGCCAAGGCCACCCAGGGGGTGGATGAGATCCTTCTGGACGGGAAGCCCATCCCCGAACCCGAGACCCTGGTCTACTTTTTGTGGCACAAGCCCAAGGGGTGCCTCACCACCATGAAGGACCCCGAGAAAAGGCCCACGGTAAAGGATTTTCTGAAGGGGGTGAGCCAGAGGGTCTTTCCCGTGGGACGGCTCGACTTCGATGTGGACGGCCCCCTCGTTCTCACCAACGAC
This sequence comes from Syntrophobacteria bacterium, assembly GCA_029289015.1. Classification (GTDB taxonomy): domain Bacteria; phylum Desulfobacterota; class Syntrophobacteria; order JARFUL01; family JARFUL01; genus JARFUL01. The sequence goes on from JARFUL010000246.1 coordinate 6,034, forward strand.
GGTGAGCTGGCAAACGGGCTCCAGCACCCGTCCAGGGAGGTGGAGAAGGTCTATCTCGCCGAGGTTGAGGGCCGGGTGAGCGGTGACAAGATAGCCCGGCTCGAGGCCGGAGTAGTCCTGGAAGACGGGCCCACCGCGCGGGCAAGGGCCAGGCTGATTGAAGCCGCGCGGGAGAAGAGCCTGGTGGAGCTCGCGATCCACGAGGGCAGGAAGAGGCAGGTAAAGAGGATGCTGGAGCTGCTGGGCCACCCGGTGCTACGGTTGACACGGCTCAGGTTCGCGGGGCTCGAGGTGCGCGGCCTGGCCCCGGGCGAGCTGCGCGAGCTGGGGGCCGGGGAGGTGGCCGCGCTCTACCTGGCCGCGGGGCTCAGCCGGGACACAAAAGAGGATGACACTGTTGGATAACGACCTTCTTGAAGGATTCGAGGCCAGGCTCAAGAGAGATGATGAGGCCAGGGCCCAGGTGCGCCGCGCGGTGGCCGCGGTGGCCCTGTTATTCGTCCTTGGGGTTGCAGCATACTTTGTGCTCAGGCCCGGCACGGTCCGCGTCAAGTCGGTGACCTTCAAGGGAAGATCGGGGCTGGTCACCGTTGAGGCCGGCCACAGCTTACGGCTCTCCCCGGTGGATCCCCTCAAGGTG
>JARFUL010000247.1 GCA_029289015.1 Syntrophobacteria bacterium
ATCCTCTGAGTTTCTAGAAATATTCGAGCATCTCTATTGCGATACACCTCTCACATCCCATTAACAATCCTACTAACCAATATACACCACATACACCACAACCCCAAACACCGTCAAATCCGCGAACACGTGCACCACCCACACCGCGAGCATCCCCCCGGAGCGCCTGCGTATGTAGCCCATCATCAGGCCGTAGGCAAAGGCCATGCCCACCCCGAGCCACCCGTTCGGGAACCCCTTTTCATAGTGCGCGATGCCGAAGAGCGCGGCCTGCAGCGCGATTGAGACCCACCCCGGGCCGAACGCGCTCTCCAGGGACTCCATTACCGTTCCCCTGAAGACCGCCTCCTCCATCGCGGCGTTGGAAAGGGCAAACCCCATGCCGGAAAGGCAGAGCGCCCAGATCTCCGTGCGGGGGAGATTCGCGGTGTGGATGCCTATGTCCGGCGTAAGGAGAAGGTACCAAAGCACAAGGGCCGCGGATGAGACAATAACGGTGATGGCCGCGAAGATGCGGACATCTTTGCCGAACCCGCCCGCGACGAGCCACCTTACGGACCTTCTGAGACGCGGGACCGCGGACACGATCGCGGAGTAGCCAAGAAGCGGCAGCAGAATATCGAAGGGCCAGGCCTCGAGGCCCGGGAGCACGAGCTTCTTCAGGGCAAGAAGGAGACAGATAAGGGAAAGGTGCACCTGCTGGACGAGACCCAAGAGCATGGAAAGGGCCAGCAAGCCCGATAGAAAAGCAACCGCGGGGAGAGGGCCCCTTTCGGGGAAGAGGAAGGCCGCGGACAGGGCGCAGACGCACGCGAGCGCGACAAGGTGCCGCGCGAATTTTGGACCCTTTTTCGCGCTCGCGGATTCCCCTGCCATGACCGGGAGCCTAAAAGAGCTCCTCCACCGCGTCCGCGAGGGTGGCCACCGCGACTATCTCAACACCCCTGACCCTCCTGGCCTCTTCCAGGCCGGCCCTGGGTATTACCGCGCGTTTGAACCCCAGCCTCGCGGCCTCCTTGACCCGCAGCTCGGTGCGGGCCACGGGCCGAACCTCCCCCGAGAGGGCCACCTCTCCGATGAGCACCGTGCCCTCGCCCACCGGCCTCTTCAAAAGCGCGGAGCATATGGCCGCGGCCACGCCCAGGTCGACCCCGGGCCCGTCGACGCGTATGCCGCCCGCGGCCTTGAGGAACAGATCGTAGCCCGCGAGGTTGAGCCCGGCTCTCCGCTCTATCACCGCGGCGAGTACGTTGAGCCTGTTCAGCTCCACCCCCACGGCCACCCTGCGGGGCACCGCGAGGGAGCTGGGGGAGACCAGGGCCTGGATCTCCACGAGAAGCGGCCTTGTGCCCTCCAAACACGCGACCACCGCGGAGCCCGAGACCTGGGTGTCTCTCTCGGTGAGGAAGAGCCTGGAGGGGTCGTCCACCACCGCGAGCCCGCGGCCGGTCATCTCGAAGACCCCTATCTCGCTTATGGGGCCGAACCGGTTCTTCACCGCGCGGATCACCCTGAAGGGCTGGCCCCCCTCGCCCTCGAAGTAGAGCACCGTGTCCACCATGTGCTCCAGCACCTTGGGGCCCGCGATCGCGCCCTCCTTGGTCACGTGGCCCACCATGATGAGCGGGATGCCCCTGGCCTTGGCCGCGGCCACGAGCAGCGCGCCGCACTCCCGGATCTGCGCGACGGACCCGGGCGCGGAGGACATATCGGCCCTCTGCATGGTCTGGATGGAGTCCACCGCGCAGAGCGCAAAAGAGCGCTTCATCAGCGCGTCGGCCACCCGGGCCGCGTCGGTCTCCGCGGCCACCAGGAGCTCCGGGCTCACCGCGCCCAGCCTCTGGCCCCGCATGCGCACCTGGGAGGGGGACTCCTCCCCCGTGACGTAGAGGGTGGTGAGGCCCCGTGAGGCCAGGCTCCCCAGGGCCTGGAGAACAATGGTGGACTTGCCTATGCCCGGGTCGCCCCCCAGGAGCACCACCCCCCCGGATATGAAGCCTCCCCCCAGGACCCTGTCCAGCTCCGATATCCCGGTGGAGAGCCTTTTCAGCGCGGTCTCGTCCACCTCGGTGAGCGGCACCGCGTCAAGGGGCGCTCCCGGGGCCGCGACCCTCTGGGCCGGGGCCTCCTCAACCAGGGTGTTCCATTTCAAACACCCCGGGCACCTGCCCTCCCAGCGGGGGGAGACCTGCCCGCAGGAGCTGCACACAAAGACCGGCTTCATCTTCTTGCCCTTGGCCATTCTACGGTTCTCTCTTCCTCTCTTCGGATATGTCGCGGCCCAGCCCCAAAGCCTGTTGAACTCATCTCGTCATGGCGCGTGAAGACCAGGATACCCGAAACCCGGGGCCGCCACAACCCCCTGGTCCGGGTCCTTTTTAGCCCTTACGCGACAACTCCGTCGCGCGCCCGCGCCAAAGGCAAAGGCCCTTCTGAATGAAAAGGCCTTTTTACCTGCAAAATGTGGCTGGCGAACGGCCTTGAATCATTCGGGTTAACCCGGAGCCCAAGTTGAGGTATAATTAAGTCTCATTCACCATTAGACGGAGTTTTTCTTCAGATGATCGACCTCCACACCCACTCCACCGCGTCGGACGGCTCCCTGACCCCCGGGGAGCTGGCCGAGGAGGCGGACAGCATCGGCCTCACCGCAGTAGCCCTCACCGACCACGACACCGTGGACGGCCTCCCGGAGTTCATGGCCGCGGCCGAAAGGCTCGGGTTCGAGGGGGTGCGCGGCGTGGAGTTGAGCGCCCAGTTCCCCCTGGGCACCATGCACCTCCTGGGCTACTTCATCCGGCCCCGCGACGGCTCCCTGGCCAACTCTCTGGCGGAACTGAAAGAGGCCCGCAGGGAGCGCAACCCCCGGATCATCGCGCGGCTAAACGACCTGGGGATACCGCTCACCATGGACGAGGTGGAGGAGCTCGCGGGCCCCGGGCAGATAGGCCGCCCCCACATAGCCAGGGCCCTGGTCAACATGAAGGTCGCCAGGAGCATAAACGAGGCCTTCCATCGGCTGCTGAAAAGGGGCCGCGCGGCATACGTGGAGAAGTTCAGGTACTCCCCCGAGAAGTCCATCGCGATCATCCGCCAGGCCGGGGGAATCGCGTCCCTGGCCCACCCCAAGACCCTGGAGGTGACAAACCGCCGGCTCCCGGGTATCTTAAAGGAGCTTAGAGCCTTGGGACTGAGCGCGCTGGAGGCCTACTACCCAGACCACTCCCCGGAAGAGACCTCCTTTTACATCCGCACCGCGAAGCGTCTCGGCCTTGTGGTTTCCGGGGGAACGGACTTCCACGGCGCGCTGAAGGACCAGATACGGCTCGGGGTGGGCCGCTCGAACAGCCATATACCCGACAGCGTGCTCTCGGAGCTGAAGGAGAGATGGGTAAAGGAGAACGGCTGAGCATGGGGACCTTCAGGCTCGTCACCCTGGGAACGGGCACCGGTATCCCCGGGCCGCGCAGGCCCCCCGCGCACCTCGTGGTGGCCGGAGACCGGATGGTTTTGATGGACACCGGCCCCGGCACCCTTTGGCAGCTCGCGGATGCGGGGGTCGAGTTCCAGGATATTGACGTGGTGCTCTACTCCCACCTCCACCCGGACCACTTCTCGGGTTTCGTGCCCTTCATGTTCGCGTCCCGCTCGCCGGAGTTCGGCAGAAGTTCACCGGTTCTCGTGGTGGGGCCCGAGGGGCTGATGGACGCGTACCAGGGGCTCAGGACGGTGTTCGGCAGCTGGATAGAGCTTCCCGGGGACATGCTGGAGATGAGGGAGCTCAGCCTGAGTGGCGCGGACGGGTTCAACGCGGGGGACCTGAGGATAGACTCCCTGCCCGTGGACCATTCCGACGGCCTGGGGTTCCGGCTGACCTTCCGCGAAAGGGTGCTGGCCTACTCCGGCGACTCCGGCTACTCGGAAAACCTCGTGGCCCTGGCGAAGGACGCGGACCTCTTTCTGTGCGAGTGCGCAATGCCCGACCACCAGCCGGTCCCCATGCACCTGACCCCTAAGACCGCGGGCCGCGCGGCGGGGGCCGCGCGCGCCAAGAGGCTGGTCCTCACCCATCTCTACCCCGTGGTGGACCCTGGGGACGCGGAGCTTCTGGCCGCGAAGGAGTCCGGGGTTGAGACCACGGTGGCCCGAGACCTCGAGGTATTCGACATAGGGTAACCCCCATTGCCTGATACCCTGGCTGACACGTCAAAACCATTACAGGCTCCTGCCCATGAGGCAGGGCCCAAACCGTTTTTTGAACGCGCACGCGTTTCCCTTCATGCCCCCTCTTGGGGGCCGGAGGGCGGCTTAGGATTTTAAACCCGGGAGGTTAAGTTGTTTGCCCTCGTTATTACCGTGGCCATAGTGATAGGGGTCTCTTTCATGTGTTCCCTTCTCGAGGCGGTGCTCCTTTCCACCAGGCCCGCCGCGCTCGAGGCCGCGGAGAAACCGAAGAAAAAGGCCGCGGCCAAGTTAATGGAGCTCAGGTCCAACCTGGAGCGTCCCATCTCCGCCATACTCATAGCCAACACCATCGCGAACACCGCGGGCGCCACGGTGGCCGGCGCGCTGGCGCTCGCTATTCTGGGCGACAGGTGGATGGCCTGTTTCTCGTTCTTTTTGACCCTGGGAATCCTCTTCATCTCCGAGATTCTTCCCAAGACCCTGGGCGCGCTCCACTGGAGGTTCTTCTGGCCCGTCCTCACCCCGGTGCTCGACCTCCTGGTCAAGATCCTCGCGCCGGGGGTGTGGCTCTGCCAGAAGTTTGCGCTGCTCCTCGGCGCGGGCAAGCCAAAGAAGGGCCCCTCGGAGTCGGAGGTCCTGGGCCTCGTCCGGCTGGCCGCGAAGATGGACGCGGTGAGCGCGTTCGAGAGGTCCCTCATCGAGAGGGTCTTCCAGCTCGACAGGGTCACTGCAAGGGACATCATGACCCCCCGCACCGTGGTGGCCGGACTCGAGGACTCGAATACTGTGGAAGAGTCCCGGAAAGAGGCCGTGGGGTGGGGCTTCAGCCGGTTGCCTGTCTGGTCCGGGGACCGGGAGAACGTGGTGGGCTATCTATATGTGCCCGATCTTTGGTCAAAAGAGGCTGAAGAGAGGCTTGGCGAGCCGGTGAGTGCGATCATGCGCCCCGTGGCCTTCCTCCCGGAGACCGTGCGGGGCGACACGCTGCTGGAGAGGCTTTTGGAGACGAGAAGCCACATCGCCATGGTGGTGGACGAGTATGGGGGGCTCTCGGGCCTGGTGACCCTGGAGGACGTGATAGAGGAGCTGGTGGGTCGGGAGATCGTGGGGGAGACCGACCTCGCGGTGGACATGCAGGAGCTGGCCAGGAGAAGGGGCAAACTCAAGGTTTGACCGGTCCCCCTCCAGGCTCTGCATAGTTCCCCGAATGTCCAAAGAGCGTGTCCAAGAAAGCCCTCTTGAGCGGCGTGAGCACCCTGTCCTTCCGCATGACGATTGAGAGGTATTCCGGCTCGAAGAGATGGTTGAGATAGATGAACCTGAGCCTCCGGTTCTTCAGCCCTATCAGGTCTTTCACCACGGTGGCGAAGGATATGCCCAGCCCCATCTCAACGTAGAGTGAGCTCAGCTCGACGTTGGAAGACTCCATGATCACGCGGTAGGTGAGGCCCGACTCCGAAAGGAGCTCCTCCAGCCTCGTGCGGCCGGCGTGGGTCCGGTCCTTGGGGGGCAAAATCAGCGGGTACTGGGCGATCCGGTCTATGGTGACCTCCCTTACCCTGTTGAGGGGATGGCCCTCGGGCGCCATGAGCACCGTCTGGACCTCCCTGAAGCGGAGCGCATTCATATCATTGGGAACCAACGACTCGAGCGCGACCCCCAGGTCAACGTCCCCGTCCCTTACCAGCCCAATGACGGACCTCTGGTCCCTGTCTAGCACCGTGAGCTCCGCCAGGGGAAACTCGGCCATGTAGCTCTTGAGTATCCCCGGAAACAGATGGTAGAGCGTGGTAAAGGGCGCGGCTATCTTGAGCCTGCCCCTCTTGAACCCCCTCAGATCGCTCAGCTCCTCCCTGAGGGACTCCACCTCTATGAACAACGACTCGGCAAACCTGAAGAGCCTCTCCCCGGCCTGGGTCATCCTGAGCTTTTTTCTCCCTATTCTATGGAGCAGCCTGCACCCGAGCTCCTCCTCCAGCGCCTTTACCTGCTGGCTCAGCGCAGACTGGGTGCGGAACGTGGCCTGCGCGGCCCTGGTGAAGCTCCCCAGCTTGGCCACGTGGTAGAATCCCTTCAGCTGCTGAATCTCCATAAGAAATTCTTATTAATTATATAAATATTATTAATTTTGATAATAATTGAACCTAGCATATCTTTTCCCCATGGCCAACCCTAAAATTCGCGCGCCGAATACTTGGGAGGTGAGCTATGAGGCAAGCCCTTAAGCCCGGCCACAGCTTCGAGTTCACGTTCAAGGTGCCGAGGAGCAAGACCGGGCCCCACCT
>JARFUL010000248.1 GCA_029289015.1 Syntrophobacteria bacterium
GAATTCGCACAGGGAGAAGGAGCCCACCGGCCTGAGCTCTTCGGACTCGGGGTGCGCGCCGCACATCGCGCACTTGACCACGCAGCGGGCGCACTGGAAGAACCTCTTCACCATCTCCCGCTTCCTGAGGAGCACCTTCTCGTCAGAGGTTTCGCGCTCCTTTTTGAGCCTGTCCTTAAAGTCTATTATCTTGCCCAAAGAAGAGACCTCCTACCTTTTAAATATAACTCCGATCTTGCCTGCAGGTCAAGAACGCGCGTGACTGAAGAGGCTGGCGAGGGTCTCCCTGGGCGCGGGGAAGGGGTCCTTGAGGTGGCGGATGAGCAGGGTGCGCTGCCTCATCTTCGAGGCCTCGATCCTCTCCCTGGGGAGCCTGTTATTCTCCCGGGCCCGGACCAGAGACTCGAAGGCCTCGGCCGCGGCCTCCTCGCCGGAGCAGACCAGCGCGAGGTCGGCCCCCGCGGCCACCGCCGCGACGGACGCGTCTCCGGGCCCAAAAAGGTTCTTGATCGCGCTCATCTCGAGGTCGTCGGTGATGATGAGCCCGTTGAACGCGAGCATCTCCCTGGCCAGGCCGGTTACGATCTTCGAAGACAGAGTCCCCGGAACCTCGGGGTCAAGCTCCAGGTAGAGCCCGTGGGAGGTCATTATGAAGGAGAGCTCTCTATGGATCGCCTCCCGGAAGGGCACGAGGTCCTCGGCCTCCATCTCTTCCCAAGACCTCTCGATAACAGCCTCCTCCAGGTGGGGGTCCTGCCGCGCGGCCCCCAGCCCGGGGAAGTGCTTCGCGCAGGCCATGACCCCGTGTTCCTGCATGGCCTCCATGAAGAGGCAGGCCAGGCGGGAGGCCGCGTCGGGGTCGGTGCCGAAGGATCTCTGGGCCATGTAGCCGTCCGGGGGGGAAAGGTCGGCCACGGGCGCGAGGTTCACGTTTATGCCCACCGCGCGCATCTCCCGGGCCGAGCGGGTCCACACCTCTTTCGCGTCCTCCTCGGGAAGGGACGCCGCGTCCCTCGCGGAGGGCGGATGGGTGAAGGGGTCCCGCAGCCTGGCCACGGGCCCGCCCTCCTGGTCCACCATGATGAACAGGGGGCGCTCGAGCCTCCTTATGGCCTCCCGCTGGAGCGCGTCCACCAGGGAGGCCACCTGGCGGGGGCTCTCGATGTTGCGCGCAAAGAGGATCAGGCCCGCGACCCCGAACTCCCTTATCAGCTTGAGCGGCTCGCGCTCGGGGGACGGGGACCCGAAACCCGCAACCACCAGAACCCCCTCCTCCCGCATGAAACCCTCCCTTCTCCCCTGGTACAGGCCGAAATGAAACCGTGCCCTAAAATAGCCCCCTATTCGAGATATTTCCAGGCCCAAAAACCTCTTGGGTGAGGTTTTGGCTTGACAGGCCGCGGTGTTACCTATGAATATACATTAGCTCCCATAACCCCCAAAGAATCAAGGCTTTTCCCATGCAGCAGGATCGGGCCACAAAGATCGGCGACGTGCTCAAGGAGATGGGCGCCATCACCGACGAAGAGCTCAACGAGGCCCTCGAAACCCAAAAGAGGCTCTCCATCAGGCTCCTGAGCCAGAAGAGGCCCTCGCTGCCCGACCTGGTGAGGAGGGGGGACTCGGCCCACACCAGGAGGCTTCTGCTGGGCGAGATTCTCCTCGAGGAGGGTGTTATCCAGAAGGAGCACCTCAGGAAGGCGCTCCTCAGACAGTGCCAGATAATCGGTCCGTGCCGCCGGAAGCTGAGAAGGGAGCAGATGGAGGCGGTGATCGAGCTCCTCGGGTTCATCAACTCCACCATCAACCTGGGGGAGCTCCTCGACCTCATAATGGAGGCCACCAACGAGGTCCTTCGCGCGGAGGCCTCCACCCTGATGCTCCTCGATGAGAACACGGGGGAGCTCATCTTCAGCGTGCCCACCGGCCCCAAGAAGGATAAACTCAGGGAGATCAGGCTCGCGCCCGGAGAGGGGATCGCAGGCTGGGTCGCTGAGAGCAGATCGCCCCTGCTCATCCCCGACGTCACCAAGGACCCCAGGTTCTTCCAGAACATGGACCACGCATCCGGCTTTACCACCAGGTCCATGGTCTGCGTGCCGCTGAGGGCAAAGGGGAAGACCCTCGGAGTCCTCCAGGCCCTCAACCGCAGGGACGGCGAGCCCTTCAACGGGGAGGACCTCGACCTGCTCACCACCTTCGCGTCCCAGGCCGCGATAGCCCTTGACAACGCGAGGCTCTACTCCGAGTCCCTGGAGCGCCAGAGGCTGCTCCAGGAGCTGGTTCTGGCCAAGGAGATCCAGGACAGGCTCCTGCCCAAGGAGTTTCCCGAGGTGGACGGCCTCCAGGTCGCGGGGTTCATCTCCTCTGCTGAGGAGGTCTCCGGCGACTTCTACGATTTCGTGGTCACCGAAGAGGGAGACCTCATCTCCTTCATAGGCGACGTGTCGGGCAAGGGCATCCCCGCGTCTC
>JARFUL010000249.1 GCA_029289015.1 Syntrophobacteria bacterium
CCCGGAGTCCGGCACCGTGTTCATAAGCGTGGCAGATCCCCACAAGGACGCGCTCCTGGGCCAGGTGCCCTACATCACCACCATCCGGGGGGCAAAGGCCGCGGTGGAGGCCATTCGGTCCACAAGGGAGAAGGGGATAGAAGTAACCCCGCTCCAGGAGTATCATAGATACGCGGGCAAATTTTGGGTGTTACGGCGCGAAAGGGAGAGAGCTCAAGGGAGCATGAGCTACATGGGGCAGCGATGGTTGCATCGGTAAAAGGGGCCTGTTCAGGGCCCAGGGACAAGTGCGGGGTCTTCGGCGTCTACGGCCATTCCCACGCGTCGAGGCTCGCGTACTTCGGCCTCTACGCGCTCCAGCACCGGGGCCAGGAGTCGTGCGGCATAACGGTGTCGGACGGCGAGGTCACCCGCCACCACAAGGGCATGGGGCTCGTGCCGGAGGTCTTTGACGAGGATTCCCTGGAGAGGCTGACCGGGCACCTCGCGGTGGGGCACGTCAGGTATTCCACCACCGGCGCGACGCTGCTGGCCAACGCGCAGCCCTTCCTCGTATACTACGGCGGGGAGCACTACTCCATCGCGCACAACGGCAACCTGGTGAACGCGTTGGAGCTCCGCACCGGCCTCGAGGCCCAGGGCGCGATCTTCCAGTCCACCATGGACACCGAGACCATCGTGCACCTCATGGCCCGGCACATGAAGGGCGGCTTCGAGCACGCGGTGGTGAGCGCGCTCAGAAAGGTTGAGGGCGCGTACTCCCTGGTAATCGGCTCCAAGAAGACCCTCGTGGGAGCGCGGGACCCCCACGGGTTCCGGCCTCTGTGCCTGGGCAGGCTGAACTCCAGCTTCGTCCTCGCGTCGGAGACCTGCGCGCTGGACCTCATAGACGCGAAGTACGTCCGGGACGTGGAGCCCGGCGAGATAGTGTTCATAGACGAAAAGGGGCTCAGGTCCGTAAAGCCCTTCCCCGAGACCCGGCCCGGGTTCTGCATCTTCGAGTTCATCTACTTCGCCAGGCCCGACTCCAACATCTTCGGCCGGAACGTCTACATGGTGCGAAAGAGGCTGGGCCAAATCATGGCCCGGGAGTTCGGCATGGAGTGCGACCTGGTGATGCCCATCCCCGACTCGGGCTCCTACGCGGCCATAGGGTACGCGCAGGCCGCGGGAATGCCGCTGGAGATGGGGGTGATCCGCAACCACTACGTGGGCCGGACCTTTATCCAGCCCACCCAGGTGATGCGGGACTTCGCGGTGAAGGTGAAGCTGAACCCGGTGAAGGAGATCCTCGCGGGAAATAGGATCGTGGTGATCGAGGACTCCATCATCCGGGGCACCACCTCGAAACACCGGGTGTCCACGCTTAGGTCCGCGGGCGCGAAGGAGGTCCACATGCTGGTGAGCTGCCCGCCCACCAGGTTCCCCTGCTACTACGGCATAGACTTCTCCACCACGGGCGAGCTCATCGCGTCCACCAAGTCGGTTGAAGAGATCCGGGAGTTCATCGGACTTGACTCTTTAGACTACACCAGCCTTGACGGCATGGTGGAGGCCACCGGCATACCCAGGGACAGGTTCTGCCTCGCGTGCTACACCAGCGAATACCCGGTGCCTATCCCTAAAGGCGCGGGCAAGTTCTGCCTGGGAAGCCCGGTACAGACCGATGGTTGCTGACAGCGCATCGAGAAGATAAGAGATGAAAGAGATAAAAAGCGCCAAGGAAGTGCTGAAGATCGAGGCCGAGGGCATTTTGGGGCTCATCCCCCGCCTGGGCAAGGGGTTCAAGCACGCGGTTGACGAGATTTTGGCCTGCCAGGGCAGGGTGGTGGTCACCGGGATCGGCAAGTCGGGCATTGTGGGCCGGAAGATAGTGGCCACCATGAACTCCACCGGGACCAGGGCCTTCTTCCTCCACCCGGTGGAGGCCATGCACGGCGACCTGGGGATGGTGACCAGCGACGACGTCGCGCTCTGCATCTCCAACTCCGGGGAGACCGCGGAGATCACCGCGATCATCCCGAGCTTCAAGGGGCTGGGCGCGAAGATCATCGCGATGACCGGCAACCCGAACTCCACCCTGGCCGGTTCCGCGGACATAGTTTTGGACACCTTCGTGGCCAGGGAGGCCTGCCCCCTGGGGCTTTCTCCCACCGCGTCGTCCACCGCGCAGCTCGCGCTCGGGGACGCGCTCGCGGTGGTGCTCATAAAGGCCAGGGGCTTCAACGTCGAGGACTTCCAGCTCTGGCACCCCGGCGGCTCCCTGGGGGAGAGGCTCCAGGCCCCCATCAAAGACCTTATGATAAAGGGAAAAAGGGTGCCCAAGGTCAAGGCTTCGGCCACTGTGGTCGAGACCCTCAAGGAGATGAGCGCCAAGGGGCTGGGCGCGACCCTGGTCATGGAGGGCAAAAAGCTCCTCGGAATCTTCACCGACGGGGACCTGAGGAGGAGGCTGATGGAGCCCCGGGACCTGATGGCGCAAACAGCGGCCCAGGTCATGACCCCGGCTCCCAGGTCGATCTCCATAGACGGCTCCGCGGCCGGGGCCCTGGACATGATGGAGAAACACCTTATCACCGTGCTTCCCGTGCTGGGAAAGAAGGGTGAAGTCAAGGGGATACTCCACCTCCACGATCTCCTGGGAAGGGGCGATATCTCCTTTAAGTCAAAGGCGCGATGAGAGAGCTTTTACCCACAGGACTGATCTGCCCCCTGTTCATCCCTTCTGGCGGGGCTGCTGAGTCCCTCGTCACCAAGCTGGCCCAAAGGGTGCTGCCCCACGTGGATGGCCTGGCCCTGGACCCGGGCGTGTTTCACGACGGCCCCCCGGTCCCGGGAGGGGAGATGGCGGGCATGCTTGCCGCGGTTTTGAAGCTCAGTCCCCAAAAGCCCGTGTTCGTGAAGCTCTCGGGCGAGAGTGAGGGAGAGGTGGCCGGGAGCCTCGAGGCCCTTAAGGGGGCTCTGGGCAAATCGGACCGCGCGGGACCGGTCTTCCTTCTGGATATGCCCCTTGGCTACCGGGGAAACAGGGGGCTCCCCGGCTACTACCAGACCCTTCTCAAGGCCACGGAAATGTCTCTGGTGCTGGTGAACGACGCTGGGCGGCTCAAGGCCAAAAAGGGGGTCGCGCGCAGGAAGAACATCCGCACCGCGATCCTAAAGAGGCTCGCGGAAAATGACGCGATAGCGGGGCTCATCCACCGGGGGACCGTGGCCCGGGGGCTCAACTACGCGCGCGCAACGAGCAAGAGGCCGTCCTTCTGCCTCTACGAGGGGGACGAGGGCCAGTATATTCAGTCCCCGTCCAGGGCCGGGGTCTTCGCGCCCTCGGCCAACCTTCTGCCCGGCCAGTGGGCCGCGCTGGTGAAGGGGATCTTCGCGCCCCGGGCCGCGGCCCGGGTGGACGCGGCCAGGCTCTTCGGCCTGGGGGAGCGGCTCACGGACCTGGCCCGCGCGGTCAAGGCCGCGCCCCACCACGCGGTGGCCGCGGGGCTGGCCATGCTGGGGCTCATGCCCGAGCCTCCCTCCCGGCTGCGCGCTCCGCTCCAAAGAGACCTGGCCCGGCTCCTCGACGCAGGGGCTGCCGGGGACGGATAAGAAGCCCGCCGTGTACTCCAACTTAATCTATCTCATCACCGTAATCCTGATCCACTCCTTCAGCCGGTCCGCGGACCAGGGGTTCTTTGCCCCCGGGATTGACGCGGCCCTTCTCGCGCTCTCCTTTCTGGGGTTCGCGCTGGTGTGCCGCTGGGCCCTCAAGCCCGCGCGGGAGGAGTTCCGCGTCTCCTACGTCCAGTCGCTCAGGCACAGAAGGACCGTGTCCAGGCTCTCCATGGCCGCGGTGGCCCTGTTTGTGTGCCAGTCCTTCTTCTTCGACCTGGACATCTACCTGAGGCTCGTCCCCGGCGCGGGCATGCTCATGACCCTCGAGGCCCTGCTCGCGGTCGCGTTCTTCCTCGTGCACCTGTGCGCGCTGTGGTACTTCGACTACCCCGGGCAAAAGAGGTTTCGGCCCACCACCCAGACCCGGACGGGCTACATATGGTCCAACCTGAGGTTCTACCTCGCGCTGATCTTGCCGTGGGCCGCGGTGAGCATACCCAGCGACATGGGGCCCCTCATTTTAAAGGGAAGGGCAAAGGAGCTCTTCCTGAGCCCCTGGGGTCAGGCGGGATACCTTGCTGTCGCTCTTTTGCTGCTCTTGGCCGCGGGGCCGCGGCTCGTGGTCTGGGGCTGGGGGTGCAGGGACCTTCCCGAGGGGCGGGCCAAGGATGTTGTGAAGGGCATACTGGGAAAATTCTCCCTGAAATTCAAGGGGATCCTCGGCTGGCCGCTCATGGGCGGGGACGCGCCCAACGCGGCGGTTCTCGGCTTCTTCAGGGGGTTCAGGTATCTGCTCATCACCCCCTCCCTCCTCAACCTCTTGAATCCCAGGGAGCTGGAGGCGGTGGTGGCCCACGAGGCGGGCCACGTGAAGAAGAGGCACCTCCTCATCCACCTCCTCCTGGTCGCGGGGCTCTTTCCCCTCATATTTCTCATGGAGGGGCTCGTGGAGGCCGCGATCCTGAGAAGCGACACCCTGTACAGGATCCTCGTGATCGGGGATATGGGCGGGAGGTTCATATCCCTCGGGTCCCTCGCGTTCATCGCGCTGGCCGCGGTCTTGTACCTCAGGTTCGTGATGGGTTACTTCGTAAGGAACATGGAGAGGGAGGCGGACCTCTTCGCGCTCCGGGCCCTCGGGGACCCCATACCGCTGGTGACCTCGCTTGAGAAGCTGGCCTCGGCCACTGGGGGCCACAGGCAGGAGAAGAGCTGGCACCACTACGGGGTGGGGGAGAGGATAGACTTCCTCCTCGGGGCCGGGGTCTCCCCAGAGAGGGGGGCGCTCCACGAGCGCAGGCTGAAGCTCCTTTTGGGGCTCTTTGTGGCCTTCGCGGTGGCGACCCTCTTCGCGGGGCTCTCCATCAGGCCCCCGGACCAGGGGCCCCAGATGGCGGAACGCAGGGTCAGGCTGCTGGTGGCCATGTCCCCCAAGGACCCGGAGATCCTGAGGCTCGCGGGGGACTTCTACTACTCCAAGAAGCGCTGGACCGACGCGCTGGGCCTGTGGGAGAGCTCCCTCGGGCTCGATCCGGCCAACCCCGAGACCCTCAACAACATGGCCTGGCTTCTGGCCACCTGCGAGGACAAGAGGCTCCAGAACCCCAGGGAGGCCCTGGACCTCGCGGACAGGGCCGCGAGAATCAGCCCCTTCTCGCCCCACATCCTGGATACCCTCGCGGAGGCCCACTTCAGGCTGGGCCGCGTGGAAAGAGCCCTGGAGCTGGAGGAGAGGGCCGTGGCCCTGGCCCGGGAAAACAGGCAATACTACCTCAGGCAGATGAAGAGATTCCGCCGGGAGCTCGAGAAGAGGGCCAGGACCATCTAGGGGGGCCGCTTCTAGGCTATTTTGTAGGTCCCCTTCACCCTCTTTGAGTAGGTGAGATAGAGGTACCAGATGGTGAAGTAGGCCGCGGCAAAGGGGAACGCCTTGGAGAGCTGCTTGAATATGGGATCCGCGAACCTTTCGGGGATGCCGTAGATAAAGGGAAGGGCCAGGGTGAAGATATTGTAGCCCAGGTAGACCATCAGGTACCTCTTCGCCACCTCAACCGCGCCCGCGGTGATCTTCCAGAGCCTCACCCCCGCGTACACGCTGAAGCACATGAGGGCCACGGAGAGGATCGTGTCGGTGATGATGGTCTTTTTCAGCCCCGGAATGTGCCCGAACAGGGGGCTGGTCTTGGTGTATCCGTAGAACAGGTTGGCCGTGGTGCCCAAGGGGTTGATTATGGTGAGCGCGACGCAAAAGAGGAGCAGCCACCCTCCCACCTTCTCGTACCGGGTGTCGGGTGCGCTCTCCCGCGGGGCCAGATACGAACCTTCGGGTCGCGCTCCAGCGTCTCTTTCGTTCATGGCCTCTCCCCCCGCGATTGAATGAATCGGCCAGCCGCAAACCGCGCCGCGGGCTATCTCATGCCCGGATAGCCCTGGGGCATCTGGGGCATCCCCGGCCCCATGCCCGGGATCTCCATCTTGGTGTAGCCCGGGGGAGGCCTGAAGAGCGAGTCGCTCACCCCGCCCTCCCTGATGTTCTTATACTCGGTGGAGAAGTCTCCCTGGGGGCCCTGGCCCACGATCTTGATGGGATAGCCGAGCTTCTTTGATATCCAGTAGGTCGCGCTGCCCTGGGACCTGTCCTGGGGGGTGACGATGTACTTGTCGCACCTGTACCCGTTCACCGTCTCGGTGCCCAACCGCTTTGCGCCCCCGGTCTTGGTCAGACTCTCTATGGGCTGGTGCGTTTTCGTCACGTCGGGCTGGGCCTTCATCTCCATGTACATCCTCTGCATGGGCATCAATGTGATCACCGTCTGGGAGTCCATGTCCACGATGGAGACCGATTTCTGGGGGCCCATGACCGTCTCGTTGCGGATCTTGGACCCCTTGACGTAGATCTTGCCCGTCATGGTCATGCCCCCCGCTCTGGTGACAACGTCCGCGGAGAACTCCGCGGCCAGCGCGGGGCCCGAAAGAGCCAGCACCAGAACAAATGCGCACGAAACGGCCAGTATGCCTGCCAAGGTCCTTTTATACATCAATATCCTCCTTTGACTCCATGGATGTCCGGGTTTTCGGCCCTTTTCCGCGCGGGTTGTTACCCGCCGTACTCCAAGAGGTTGTCCATGTCGTTGAGAACCGCGGAGAGCGGCGCGGCCATGTTGGCGCGGTGGTTCGCGAAGATCCACTGGAGGTCGCTCTCCATGATGAGGATCGGCTCGAGCACGACGGAGCGCGAGAGCTGGGAGAGCATGTCGTCCATGATGGGCATCGCGTCCAGCACCATGAGCTGCTCCCTGAAGGTGACCTTCACCACCTTGAGAATCCCGTAGAAGACCTTGGCCACCCCCTGGGAGTAGTAGAAATAGTCGTCGGAAATGGAGGAGGTGACCTCGGAGCCGTCCAGCTCCCGGGCCTTCACCAGGTTGCGGTGGCAGTTGCCCAAAAGGTCCTTGTAGGAGCGCATCAGGGACATGAGGTTGTCCCCCCTCGGTATGAACCTCGACTTTCCGCTCCTGAGGTTCTCCAGGTGGAGGCTCAGCTCCTCCAGCGCCTCATTGTACTGGCTCTCCGCGGAGGGGAACCAGAACTTGTCCGCGCGGTTCAAAAGCAGGTTCACCGCGTCCACCAGGTGGGGGTCGTACGCGTCCGCGTCCCCGTGGCGGGTGAGGTCCTCCTTGAGGCGCATCGCGGTGTATCTCACCGCCTCGAGGACTCCGAGCTGGAAGTTGTTCACATTGTCGGTGAACTTGCCCACGATGATGTCGTTGGGCCGCCAGCCCAGGGTCCTGTCCAGCTCCGCTCTCAGGAGCCCGATGAGGGTGGTGACGAAGTCCACGCCCACCCTGACCTCGACCCTGGGGGCCGCTTCTTCGGGCAGGGGTGCCTGGCCGCGCTCCCGCGCTCCGGGCGCGACCCCCTCCTTCCCTGCTCTGGGCTCGGAGGGCTTAGCGGGCAGAGGCTGGGCCGCGTGCCCCTTGGGCGCTGGGGGAGAGGGCGCGGCCGCGGTCCCCCGGGGTGTGCCCGGGGCCTGGGACGCCCGGGGCGGGGTGGGGCCCTCGGGGGAGGACGGGAACACCATGCCCAAAAGTCCCAGCGCGACAAACAGCGCGACAAAACAGAGCAGATACAACCGCCACCTGGGCCCCTCGAAGAACCAGGGGAAAAGGCTCTTCACCTTGAGGCCCCAGCCCTTGACGCGGGGCCAAAGCCCCCTGAAAAACGAAGAGACTTTGGAGAACCCGGGTAGCTTCATGGGCCTATGAACC
Source organism: Syntrophobacteria bacterium (assembly GCA_029289015.1). Classification (GTDB taxonomy): domain Bacteria; phylum Desulfobacterota; class Syntrophobacteria; order JARFUL01; family JARFUL01; genus JARFUL01. Next base: position 7,872 of record JARFUL010000249.1, read on the forward strand.
CTCGCGGAAGTAGGTGGCGCACGCGTCCTCCGACTCCCACGCGCTGACCGAGGCCACCTTCAGCCTGTCGTTCTCCAGGCTCTTTGACAGCTCCCCGAAGATGTAGCGCGCGATGTTCTCGGAGGAGGGGTTGTTCTCCTTGAAGAAGGGATGGTCGTTCAGGTAGGTGTGGTCAATGGTTTCAAGGACCTCCCTCACCGCGGACTTCACCTCAGAGAAGTCCACCACAACCCCCGCGCTGTCCAGGGTGGACGCCACCACCGAGACCTCCACCTTCCAGTTGTGGCCGTGCAGCGCCTCGCACTTTCCCTTGAAGTTCTTGAGGTTGTGGGCCGCGGCGAACCGGGTGATTATCTTTACCTCGTACATCCCGAGACCTTCTTGTGAAGCTTCCTTGGCCGGTTGCGCATCCGGAAGTGTAGTTTATTGAGAGTGGAGCCCAAAAAGTTCCAAAAAGAACTTAACCCGAAAGCGGCCTCCTGTCAACGACCCGATGGTCCCTTTGGGCTCTGGAGCGGGCCGCGCGGGCGGATGTTTTTCCCCGGGGTGTAACTTTTCGGCCCCGGCATTCGTCTATAGAGGTAAAACGACCAGGTAGCGCAAATAATCGTCTTGAAAGAATAAGGCGCACCAAAAAGGAGGAAAAACAATGGACAAGCGTTGCGAGGAGCTTTTCAAGATCTGCGGTCCCATGATGGCCGAGATGTTTAAGCAATTCAGCGGGGATGAGGAGAGCGGCGAGGCAGGGATGGAAAAGTCCTGCGAGGAGCTTTTCAAGTGCTGC
>JARFUL010000250.1 GCA_029289015.1 Syntrophobacteria bacterium
GTATCTTCTCGGCCAGCCCCTGAACCGTGGTCCCCTTACTGAGGACAAAGGGGGAGGTGAAGTCCGGCTCCTTGCCCGCGGCCCTGGTGTAGACCCGGATTATCTCGAGCAGCCTGAACATCTCCTGCTTGAAGTTCTCGAGGTTCCTCCCCGTCTTCGCGGACAGCGGCAGCACCGGCAGGTCCACGTCCATGAGCTCCCGGAATATCTCCAGCTCCTCGTCCTGCTCCGGGCCGTCGTACTTGTTGGCCAGCACCACCATCCTCTTGTTGTGGTAGTCGGGGGGATGCTCTGGGTCCGCGGGAACGATGCCGCGCTCCGCCAAAAGTTCGAGGGTCAGATGGAGCTGCCCCACTGGGTCTGCGGTTACGTCCACCGTGAGCGCGACGATGTCCGCGCGCTTGATGAGGTCGAAGAGGAGCGGCTCGTTGTAGTCCCTGGAGAGGGGGGGGGTGTCCATGAGCTGTATCTGGACGTTCTCGAAGTACATCATCCCCGGGAGGGGCTCCCAGGTGCAAAAGGGCGCCTCGGAGACCGGGGGGTCCGCGTTGGTGAGGATGCTTACCAGGGAGGACTTGCCGGAGTTGGTGGCCCCCACCACCGCGACCTGGCCCGCGCCCTCCTTATCGACGAGGAACGCGTTGTCCCTCTTGCCCAGGGTCTTCTTCTTGGGCTCCCTCTTGAGCCTGGCCAGCTTCCTCTTGAGGTCTGCAAAGATCTTATCCGTGCCCTTGTGTTTGGGCAAAAGCGAGATCATCTCCTGGAGCACCACGATCTTCTCCGCGGCGTCTCTCGCCACGCGGAACCGCTTTTCCGCCTCCTTAAAGGCTGGTGGAAGGTTGGCCGACATGATCTATAAGATACTACATACGAAAAAATAGCTCAATCATACATGAGCGCCCGGGGCCTTTGCGCTGGGCATATTATGGGTCAAATGAAGCCCGTCTAGGGGAGTGCGGAGGCTCCAATACTATTTTTCCGTGGTAACAGTATCTTTTGCCGCTTTCATCGCGGCCAACGTCTTGACACGGGCCACACCCGACACTATCTTATTTTAGCGCTTGTCGCGGGCCGCGGCCCGGAAGGGGCCGCAGCCTTTTTAGCCAGGGATAAAAGCTAGGTGCGGGGGTTTTTTATGATGGAAATGTACCTCTCCCCAAGAGAGGTGGATGTACTAAGAGCGGTGATTCTTCACTACATCCGGACCGCTTCTCCGGTGGGGTCGAAGACCGTGTCCAGAAGGCACGGCATACCCTTCTCCGCGGCCACCATAAGAAACATCATGGCCGAGCTCGAGGAGAAGGGGCTCATGTACCAGCCCCACACCTCCGCAGGACGGGTGCCCACCCACAGCGGCATTCGCTACTTCCTGGACAACCTGATGTACGTGGACAGGCTCAGCCGCGGGATGCGGGCAAAGATAGAGGAGATCATGGAGGAGGCCCCCCGCAATCTCCCGGAGTTCTTTCACAAGACGTCGAGGATGCTCTCCGACATCTCCAACCAGGCGAGCGTGGTGCTCCTTCCCAGCCTCTCCAGGACCGCGCTGGAAAAGATACAGATAATCAAGGTCTCCGGCGCGAAGGCCCTGGTGGTCCTCCTCACCACCTCGGGGATGGTGCACAGCATAGTTGTGGTGGTGGAGGAAGGCCTCTCCGCCAGAGACCTGGATCGCTACTGCGCGTATATAAACGACTCCTTCAGGGGGCTCACCCTCACCGAGGCCAGGGAGCGGATAATGACGGAGATCAACGAGCAAAAGGACCTCTTTGATATGCTCTACTCCCGGATGCTCACCCTTTCGGAGAGGGCGCTCTCCCTCACGGTGGCAGAGGAGGAGCTGCTCATCGAAGGCAGGGCCAACCTCCTCAACCATCCGGAGTTCTCCGACATCGAGACCATGAAGGAGATCTTCGCCGCGTTTGAGGACCGCTGCCGCATCCTCAGGCTGCTGGACCAGTCCCTGAGCGCAGAAGGGGTCAGGGTGACCCTGGGCTCGGAGTGCGGCGACGATTCCATCAGGGGGATTAGCCTCATAAGCTCGCCCTACTTCGGGGGCGACACCATGCTCGGCACCCTCGGGGTCATCGGGCCGGTGAGGATGGACTACCCCAGGCTGATGCCAGTGGTGGACTACACCGCAAAGATCGTGAGCAGGCTTCTTGAGGATATGGTCGCATGAAGAAGGACGCACCCAGGGAAGATATGGACGGAAAAGAGAAGGCCGAGGCCCAAGAGAAAAAGGCCCCCGAAGAGGCCGAAGAGGCCGGGCCCGAAGAGTTGGCCGCGCTCCTTGAGGAGGCCGAGGCCATGCTCAAGGAGAAGGAAGACCAGGTGCTCAGGATCGCGGCGGAGATGGACAATTTTAAGAAGCGCCTCGCCAGGGAGAAGGAGGAGTTCTGCAGGTTCGCGAACGAGTCCTTCGCGAAGGACCTCCTCGCGGTGGTGGACGGGCTCGACAAGGCCCTGGACCACACCGAAACCAACGAGCGCGAAGCCCTGCTCAGCGGGGCCAAGATGACGAGAGACCTTCTTTTGGACGTTATGGCGAAGTTCGGGGTGGCCAGGTTCTCCGCGCAAAACGAGCCCTTTGACCCCGAAATGCACGAGGCTCTGAACCAGCTCGAGGTTGCCAAAAAGGAGGAAGACGGCCTGTGCGTTCAGGAGTACCAGCCGGGATACATGATGAAGGACAGGCTCCTTCGGCCCGCGATGGTTGCGGTGGGGAGGCTCGCCGAACCGGAGAGGAATCCCGACCGGGAAGAGGACAGGAACGCCGGGACAAAGATAAAAGTCAAAGTAAAGGATTAATAATTAGGAGGATATCATGGGAAAGATTATAGGAATAGACCTTGGCACCACCAACTCGGTGGTGGCTGTGATGGAGGGGAAGGACGGCAAGATTCTCCCCAACCAGGAGGGCGCGCGCACCACCCCCTCTATGATCGCGTTCAACGACAAGGACGAAAGGCTGGTGGGCCAGGTGGCCAAGAGGCAGGCCATAACCAACCCCGAGAGGACGGTCTTCGCGGTGAAGAGGCTCATTGGCAGGCGGTACAGCGATAAGGTGGTCCAGGACGACATAAAGATCCTGCCCTACAAGATAGTCAAGGCCAAGAACAACGACGCGCACATAGAGGTGAACGGCAAGGTGCTCAGCCCCGCGGAGTTTTCCGCGATGGTGCTCACCAAGATGAAGCAGACCGCGGAGGACTACCTGGGCGAGAAGATCACCGACGCGGTGATAACCGTGCCCGCATACTTCAACGACAACCAGCGCCAGGCCACCAAGGACGCGGGCCGCATCGCGGGGCTCAACGTAAAGAGGATCATAAACGAGCCCACCGCGGCCTCCCTGGCCTACGGCCTGGAGAAGAAGAAGGACGAGAAGATCGCGGTCTTCGACCTGGGCGGCGGCACCTTCGACATCTCCATTCTGGAGATCGGGGACGGGGTCTTCGAGGTGAAGGCCACCAACGGCGACACCCACCTGGGCGGCGAGGACTTCGACCTCCGGGTCATCGACTGGCTGGCCGACGAGTTCAAGAAGGACCAGGGCATAGACCTGAGAAACGACAAGATGGCGCTCCAGAGGCTCAAGGAGGCCGCGGAGAAGGCCAAGATGGAGCTTTCCACCGCGCTGGAGACGGACATAAACCTCCCCTTCATCACCGCGGACGAGTCCGGGCCCAAGCACCTCACCATGAAGCTCACCAGGGCCAAGCTGGAGTCCCTGGTGGAGGACCTGTTCGACAGGCTGAGGGGCCCTGTGGAGATCGCGCTGAAGGACGCGGCCCTAAAGCCCAGCGAGGTGGACGAGGTGATCCTGGTGGGCGGCATGACCCGCATGCCCCGGGTCCAGAATCTCGTCTCGGAGATCTTCGGCAAGGAGCCCCACAAGGGGGTGAACCCCGACGAGGTGGTGGCCATAGGCGCGGCCATCCAGGCCGGGGTGCTCATGGGCGACGTGAAGGACATCCTGCTTCTCGACGTTACGCCGCTCTCCCTGGGCATCGAGACCCTGGGCACGGTATTCACCAAGCTCATTGAGAAGAACACCACCATCCCCACGAGGAAGTCGGAGATCTTCTCCACCGCGGCGGACAACCAGACCGAGGTGACCATCCACGTGCTCCAGGGCGAGAGGTCCATGGCATTAGACAACAAGTCCCTGGGCAGGTTCAACCTCACAGGGATACCTACCGCGCCCAGGGGCATACCCCAGATCGAGGTTGCGTTCGACATCGACGCGAACGGCATAGTCAACGTCACCGCGAAGGACATGGCCACGGGCAACGAGCAGGCCATAACCATCACCGCTTCCTCCGGGCTCACGGAGGAGGAGATCCAGTCTGCCATCCATGACGCGGAGGAGCACACGGAGGAGGACAGCCGCAGGCGCGAGGTGGTGGACGCCCGCAACCAGGCGGACCAGCTCGTCTACGCCACGGAGAAGACCCTGAAGGACCACGGGGACAAAGTGGACGAGGCCACCAAGGCCGAGATCGGGGAGAAGTCGGAAGCGCTCAAGAAGGCCATGGAGACCGATGACATCGACGCGATCCGTTCCGGCATCGAGGCGCTGACCCAGGCCTCCCACAAGCTGGCGGAGCTGATGTACAAGCAGGCCACCGCGGGCCACGAGGCCCCGGGAGGCCCTGAAGCCGGTCCGGAAGCGGGCCAGGGCGAAGATGTGGTGGACGCGGACTTCGAGGAGGTTTAGTAAAAGGGTGGCGCAAGTACCATAAAAAGCTTGATAACCCCGGGAAAACGGTGCTAATTAAAGAGCCTTAGAAGGCTTAAAGCACCGTTTTTACATTTTGGCAGAGAGGGCCGAAGGTTGTATTCAAAGCCGAAGATCAGGATGGGGGCGCTCCTTTTCGCGCTTTTGCTCGTTACGCTCTCGTGCGCGCGCCTCAGGGTGGGCGCGCCCCCGGTGAGGCCCGCGCCCCAAGAGGTAGACGCGCAGAGGATGCTCCGCTCCGCTGAGGCCGACTACCGGTCCGGGAGGTACAACGAGGCCCTCGTCAACATCAGCTCTCTCGGCAAGAGATACCCGGACTCCGACTCCTTCGCGGACGGCCTCCTCCTTTCCGGGCACATAAAGTTTCTTTTGGGGCGCTACAGGGAGGCCCTCAACACCTACAACCGGTTCGCGTCCAGGTATCCCAGAAGCCCCAAGGCCCTGGAGGCCCGGTACAACGCGCTGAGGTGTCTCGACAGCCTGGGGGACTCTTCCGGGGTCATCCGGGACGGCAAGAAGCTCTACCCGCTCCTGAGGGACCCCTCCACCGCGCGCAAGACCGCGGTGATGGTCGCGGAGAACCTCTACCGCAAGGGCCGCGCGGACCAGGCCCTAGAGTGGCTGGGCCTCGCGCTCAAGGGCGCGACCGAGGGGGAGGCCAAGTCCTTTGACGAGGAGGTGCTGGCCGCGGTGGAGGAGCTTGCCCCGGGCACGGCCGCGGGCCTTCTGGAAACCGGCTCCCGGTCGCCGGTCGCGCCGTACCTTTTCTACCGGAATGCCAAGGACCTCGTGGCCGGAGGGGAGGTGGAGAAGGCCAAGGAGATCGTCGCGTCCCTGAAGGTGGAGCCGTTCCGCCCCAGGCTCATCGCGGCTGTCGAGCGGCTGAAAAAGTCCCTTGAGTGGCCGGCCATGGGTGAGGTGAGGGCCGAGAGGCCCGTGGCCACCATCGGCGTGCTCCTGCCCCTGAACGGCGCGCTGGCCGAGGTGGGCGACAGGGCGCTCAAGGCCGCGCTCTTGGCCGCGGACCCGTTCTCCAAGACCTCGGACCTCTCCGTATACCTGGAGATCCGGGACTCCCGGGGCGACCCGGACACCGC
>JARFUL010000251.1 GCA_029289015.1 Syntrophobacteria bacterium
GGAAAGGCCGCGGCCCTCTATCCAAAACGGATCAATATGCGGGGCATGAAGGATGAAGAAGAAGCTGTGAGATACCTCGACTGGCTCATCGGCCAGATCGAGGAGACAAGGGCCAGGAAGAGCGAGATAACCCCCCGCTACACCTCGAGGGGCGTCGTCAACATCATGGAGCTTCTCATGGCTCTCCCCCGGACCAACTGCAAGGAGTGCGGCGAGCCCACCTGCATGGCCTTTGCCGCGAAGGTGCGCGCGGGCGAGCTCGAGCCCGCAGACTGCCCTCCCCTTGAAAGGGAGGAGTACGCCAGAAACAGGGACGCGGTGAACGGGATCCTTCAAAAGGCCGGCTGGCGGCCGCTGGATGCCTGAGTCCAAGCCGGGTTAGGGGTCGTAGTATGGGTAGAGTTGTTCTGGAGTTATCCGCGGACGAGGTTCAAAGGGTTCTGGCCATAGACCTGGATGACAGCTCCCAGGAGGCCCTGGAGTTTGTTCGGAAGGTGCTGGCAAAGAGGTTGAGGGAGCGGCTCACACCGAAATGAGCGCCGGTGTTCGAGGCCGGTTACCGGCCTGCCCAAAGGTAGCCGCCCCTGCCGGAGGCCCTGGAAAAGAAGGAGTCGGCCATGCTTGAGAACGTGAGGCTTTTCAAGGGACTGGGGGACGAGACCAGGCTCAGGATCCTCAAGATGCTGGAGCCCGGGGAGCTCTGCGTGTGCGAGGTCACCGAGGTTCTGGGGCTGAGCCAGCCCACGGTGTCCAAGCACCTGTCGATTCTCAAGGATGCGGGCCTTATTCTCGGCCGAAAAGACGGAAGGTGGTGCCACTACCGGCTCAACACCGACACCCACGATGTTGTGCGCCAGGTTATCCTGGGCCTCGTCAGGGGGCTGGACAACGATGCGAACAATGTGGGGAACGACAAAGAAAGGCTCAAGTCGATCATGGTGAAAAGAGAGTGCGCGTAGATGCTTGACACCATGCTTAGTAGAAGCTTTGCCATAACATTGTAAAAGTAAGGGTAGGCCGCGGGCCAGGTGGTATCGAAGAGACCACTGGCGCTCCGGCCTCTTTCTGGATGGGAAAAGGATGAACAAGAGATTAAAATTGCTGGCTATTTTTGCGGTTATCTTTCTTTTTGCAAACGGTCCATATTACGTCGCGGTGGCAGATCATGGTTATGGGAAAGAAAAGAGCTGGCATGAAAAGCTCTTCGACCGGGACGACGACGATGATGATGAAAAGCACCACCGCAAGCGATACCTTGCTCCTGTAAGCAACGCAGCGTATAAAGAGGAGTGCGGCGCGTGCCACTTCGTCTATCAGCCGGAGCTTCTGCCCTCAGCTTCCTGGGAAAGGATACTCGATAGTCTCGAAGACCATTTCGGGGACGCGGTGGAGCTCGACCCGGACGCAAGTAAGACCATTTTGGACTATCTCAGCGCGAACGCGGCGGAGCATTCCTCTGCGAAGCGGGCCGTCAAGATAATGAGGTCACTCAGAGCCACGGTGCCGCTCAGGATCACCGAAATCCCCTATATTCGAAGAAAGCACCACGAGGTTACGCCCGATGTCCTGAAGCGGGAGTCCATCGGCTCGTTGTCCAACTGTTCCGCGTGCCACACCACCGCGGAGGATGGAATCTACGAGGACGATTACGTCGTTATTCCAAAATGAGGCCAAACCCGTAAGTACATTTAAACGGTGCCAGAGTATGCCTGTGGGCTAAACCCCCGTCTTCTCCCACTCCTCAACGCCCCGGCGCGTTGCTGGATGGCTTTTGCCTTGCGATGAGCAACACTCCGGGCAGCGCCAGGAAGAGCCCTATCGCGGACGACAGGCCGAAGCCCATCCTGTAGCCCCCTGCCTCCACCACGTAGCCCATGAGAAAGTTGCTTATCAGGCACCCGGAGTAGAAGCAGGTGGTGTAGAGCCCCATGGCCATGCCCTTGAGCTCCGGCGGGGACTCCCGGGCCACGGTGGTGCCCAGTGAGTTGAAGGTGAAGGCTATGGCCACGCCGAAGAGCACGCTGAGCGCGGCCAGGGTGAGATCATCCTCGATGAACACGAAGAGTTGGTTCAAAAGCGCGAGGGAGACGAGCCCCAGAAAGACCATGGTGCCGGGCCGGTTGAACCTGTCCAGGGCAAGGCCCGCGGGCAGGCGAAAGAGACCGTTGGCCACGGACCGTAGGGAGAAGAGCAGCCCCACCCCCGCGGCGGACATGCCCAACCCCCTCAAATAGAGGGGGAAGAAGGCCATGAACATCCCGGAGATGAAGGACCCGCCGAACGCGGCGGCCCAGCAGCCCAGGAGCGACCTCTTGAACAGAAGGGACCTGAGCCCTGATAGGGGGCTTATCGCGTCGAGCCCACGGGGGAGCCGGGGCTCCTCGGGGAGGTACCTGGTCCCTGCCGCGAATACCGCGATAAGAATGATGCCCGCGACTATGAAGGCCCGGGAATAGCTGGAATTCGCGGCGATGAGGCCGCCGAGGTAGGGCCCCAGGCTGAACCCCAGGATCAGCCCGGTGGTGATCTTCGCAAAACCCTTGCCCATGTCCTCGGACGCGCAGTAGGAGGGATAGAGCCCCAGGGAAGCGGTGAG
>JARFUL010000252.1 GCA_029289015.1 Syntrophobacteria bacterium
GGCAGGTGGAGGCCTGGACCCGCGAGCAGGCACCCTTTGGCGCGATGGAGGAGGCCCTCGACTCGTGGGTGGAGTCCCATGCAGATTAAGACTTTGGACACAGCCTCCGGGGAGGTGGAAATACCCCCGTCAAAGTCCCTGACCCACCGGTTCCTCATCATCGCCGCGTTGGCCCGGGGGCTCTCCCACGTCAAAAATCCCCTGGACGCGGAGGATACCATTCTCACCAAGGACGGGCTCAAGATGATGGGCGCGACCTTCGAGGTGGAGGGCAGGGACCTCCTCATCCGGGGCACGGGGGGGAGGTTCAAGGGGCCGGGCAGGGAGATATTCCTGGGGAACTCCGGCACCTCACTGAGGCTCCTTATCCCGGTCTCGGCCCTGGGCGAGGGAGAGTTCGTGTTCACCGGGACCGAGAGGCTGAAACAGAGGCCCGTGGGCCCGCTCCTGGATGCGCTGAGCGCGCTGGGGGCCGAGTGCTCCTCCAGCGGGGGCTTTCCCCCGGCCACTATCCGGGCCCGAGGCCTTAGGGGGGGCAGGGCGAAGATCGACGCGTCCCTCTCCAGCCAGTTCGTGTCCGGGCTGCTCCTGGCCGCGCCCCTGGCCCGAGAAGAGGTGCAGATAGAGGTGGCTTCGCTCGCCTCCGCGCCCTACGTGGACCTTACGGTGGAGGCCATGAGGGAGGCCGGCGTGGAGGTGGGGCGCGACAGGGAGGTCTTTGTGGTGGACCACGGCCAGGCTTACCGCGCGGGCGAGTACCTGGTGGAGGGCGACGTGTCCAGCGCGTCCTATTTTTGGGCCGCGGCCGCGATAACAGGCGGCAGAGTCCGCACCCTGGGCATAAACCCCGCGTCCATCCAGGGGGACCTGGGGCTCCTCGATCTCCTGGTCCGGATGGGTTGCCGGGTGAGGCACGGGGACGACTGGGTGGAGGTGGAAGGCGGGACACTCAAAGGCATAGACGCGGACATGAACGGGATGCCCGACATGGTCCCCACCCTCGCGGTGGTCGCGGCCTTCGCGGGGGGAAAGACCCGGATAACCAACGTGGCCCACCTTCGGATCAAGGAGTCGGACAGGCTCGCCGCGGTCGCGGGCAACCTGTCCAAAATGGGCGCGAGGGTCGAGGAGCTGGCCCACGGGCTGGTGATTGACGGGGGCAGGCCCCTTTCGGGCGCGACAATAAACACCCACAACGACCACCGCATCGCGATGGCCTTCGCGGTCGCGGGGCTGAGGGTCGGGGGGGTGCGGGTGGACAACCCGCTCTGCGTGGAGAAGTCCTTTCCCGCGTTCTGGGACCGCTTAAGGCTGCTCTACGGAGGGGACGAGTGAAGGGACCGCCGGACAGCATCGCGGTGATCGGGGGCGAGGGCAGGATGGGCCGGTGGTTCATCCGGTTCTTCGAGGAGATGGGCCTCCACGTTATCTCCGCGGGCCGCAATACCTCCATCACCCCGAAGGAGGCTGCCAGGGACGCGGAGGTGGTGGTTCTCGCCGTGCCCATGCACGCGGTGGGGGAGTCCGCCAGGGAGCTGGGGCCCTATGTGCGCGAAAAGGGGCTGCTCACCGACATCACTTCCCTGAAGAAGGAGGCCATGGAGGAGATGATGGCCCACTCCAAGTGCGAGGTGGTGGGCACCCATCCCCTCTTCGGGCCGGGAGAGCCGGGCATGGTGGGCCAGACCGTGGTGATCTGCCCCGGCAGGGGTGAGGGCTGGCGCGACTGGCTGGTGGGGCTGTTCAGGGACGCGGGGGCCCACGTGGTGATCACCTCCCCGGAAGAGCACGACATGATGATGACCGTGGTCCAGGGGCTAAACCATATCTTGAACCTGGCCCTGGGGCTCACGGTGATGGACCTGGGCGTTGCGCCCAAGGAGCTGAGAAGGTTCTCCACCCCCTCCTTCGGCACCCGGCTTCGCCAGATCGAGCACCTCCTCTTCCAGGACCCGGAGCTCTACGCGGAGCTAAACATGCTCAACCCGAAGTTCCCCTCCACGTTCAGGGCCTTCGGGGAGGTGTGCAGGAGGCTGCTCAGGCTGATAGAGAAAGAGGACAAGGAAGAGTTCGCCAGGCTCTTCAGGGAGGCGCTCAAGTTCTTCAACGACCGGTCCGCGCTTTAAGGGGCAAGGAGAAAAGCCCAAAACGTAAAAATTAAGGGGGCGTACGAGCCCCCTTGTTCATTCAGGAATTCTATCACCAGGGGCCGAAGGGACCTAAGTTGTGCCGGATCATCCGGCGCGCAAGCCCCCTCAATTGTTATCCAACCACCCAAACCGTTAAATCCTGGGCCTCCTTGACCACCTTTTTGGACACGGACCCTATGAAGAACTCCTCCACCACGCTGAGGCCCCTTCTGCCCAGGGCCACGGTGCCGAAGCCCCGGCGCTTGGCCTCCTCCAGGATAGCGGTCGCGATGTCCCCTTTCCACGGCACGAAGGACGCTTTGATGAGGCCGCGGTCAACTTCGAGTTCAGCCAGCGCCTTGATGCACTGGTGGAAGAACTTGAGCACCTCGTCCTCGTCCTTGCGGCGCCAGTACCTGCCGGCTATCTCCGGGCGCTCCTCAAAGATGGACTCCGCGCGGCGGGCCTCCTCCTTGGAGATGAGCTGCCTGGATACCTCCTTGATTACGGAAAAGAGCTCTATTTTGAACTCCTTTGAGCCCACGACGATCTTTCCCACGTACTCAACGGTCTTGAGGGAGTGAGTGCTGAGGTCAACCGCGACAAGAATCTTATGCATTTCGAAAACCCCCGGAAGAGAGAAGAATCCCACCACCCGCGCCGTAGGTCCAAGGCGCGGCCTATGCATGGAAAAACCGCCGCGGGCCCCAAGGTTGCCCGAAGGGCCCTGGCGTGGCTGCGCGCTTTACTTAATTAAATATCATAGCAGAAAAACGGGCTTTGTAGAACCCTTTGCATAGCCGGGGCCGACACGCTGCAAAAGGCCTTGGCAAAAGGGATTCGGCCCATGCTTTTTTTTGCGTTTCAGGGCCTTGACAACCCTTTATCGCGATACTTAGTTTTTAGTAGTTCCGGTTAAAAGTGCTTAATAACATTTAAAGAAAGGGGGTTTCATATGACTCTGCAAATACGCAGAAAGAGGCTTAGTTCACTGTGGGATACTCCGATGTCCATCGAGCAGGGGATCCTGAG
>JARFUL010000253.1 GCA_029289015.1 Syntrophobacteria bacterium
AAGGTTCGGCAGCAGAATACCCGCGGTCTTCCCCGAGAGGATCATCATGGATCCCGATCTCATCGCGCTCTTTGCCAGGCACATTCGGAAGAGACGGAGAATCCACCTGGTCACCCACTTCAACCACCCCAGAGAGATCACGTCCAGCGCGGTGGACGCGGTCGCGAGGCTCCTCGGCGCGGGGGTGGTGCTCCACAACCAGGCTGTGCTCCTAAGGGGGGTGAACGACCGCGGCGAAACCCTGGCCCGGCTGCACAAGCGGCTCGCGGGCATGGGGGTCGCGCCTTACTACGTGTTTCAGTGCCGCCCGGTGAAGAGGGTGAAGCGCCAATTCCAGGTCCCGCTCAGGGAGGGCTACGAGATCGTGGAGCACGCGAGGGCGCGCGTCAACGGCCTGGCCAAGAGGTTCCGCTACGTCATGTCCCACATCACCGGCAAGGTGGAGGTGGCGGGGGTTGTGGGCAACGAGATATACCTCAAGTACCACCAGGCCAAGCACCCCGAGGACACGGGGAGGTTCTTCCGTCTGGGGCTCACCGAAGACGCGGGCTGGCTGGACGACCTGAGGGACCCGGATCAGGTTCCCCTGCTTGAAGAAGGGCATAAGGAGAAGCGGGAGTTCTCCTACGATGAGTATAGGGAGAGCTACCCCGATCTCTCCTCCAACTAGGCCCGGGGTCTGACCCCTCGCCAAAACGCGCGCCCACGCGCCTTTTTTCTTTGTTCCCCCGTGCCGAGGGAATATACTAGCCCGAAATTTCCTCTCTCTGATTAACTAGCGCGCACACAGGTTACCGCTCGGATGAAGAAGGTGCATCTTATAGGGATATGCGGCTCGGGCATGGCCTCCCTCGCGGGGATGCTCAAGGCCAGGGGGTTCGAGGTGACGGGGTCCGACGAGGGGTTCTTTCCCCCTGCCGCGGACCTTATCAATGAGCTCGGCATCCCGGTGAAGGAGGGCTACTCCCCGGACAACCTTCCCGCGGCTCTGGACCTGGTGGTGGTAGGCAACGTGATCCGCGCGGACAACCCCGAGGCCCGGGCGGTCCTGGAGCGAAACCTTCCCCACACCTCCCTTCCGGGCGCGCTGCGCGAGCTCTTTTTGGGCCGTGCCAGGCCGCTGGTGGTCGCGGGGACCCACGGCAAGACCACCACCTGCGCGCTTTTGGCCTTCGCGCTGAGCGAGATGGGGCTCGCGCCGAGCTTCTTCCTGGGCGGCGTGCCCCGGGACTTCGGCCGGGGGTACGGCCTGGGCGCGGGGGAGCTCTTCGTGCTGGAGGGGGACGAGTACGACACCGCATTCTTCGACAAGAGCCCGAAGTTCATGCACTACCTTCCCGAGGTCGCGGCCATAACCTCGGTGGAGCTGGACCACCTGGACATATACCGGGACATACGCGAGATAGAGGCCGCGTTCAGGGGGCTGGTGGAGATCATCCCCGAGAAGGGCGGGCTCGCGGTGAGCCAGGACGACCCCAGGGCCAGGGACCTGGCCCGGTTCTGCCGGGGCCGGGTGGTGACCTTCGGCCTGAGCCCGGAGGCCCAGGTGCGGGGCTCCCAGGTGGTGTCCAAGAGCGGGCGCACCTTCTTTTCCGTGACCGTGGCCCAAAAGAGGCTGGGGAGGTTCAGGTCGTCGCTCCCGGGCAGGCACAATGTCAGGAACATGCTGGCCGCGGTCGCGATGGCGTCTTTCTTGGACATAGACCTGAACAAGGTGCTCGCGGCCATAAGCCGCTTCGCCGGCGTGAGAAGGAGGCAGGAGCTGGTGGGGGAAGCGGCCGGAGTCAGAGTGATAGACGACTTCGCGCACCACCCCACCGCGATCGGGGAGACCATCGAGGCTGTCCGGTCCTTCTACGGCGCGAGGGTGCTCGCCGCGTTCGAGCCCAAGACCAACTCCACCCGCAGGAAGAGCTTTCTTGCGCCCCTGGCCGACGCGCTCGCGCTAGCAGACCTCGCGGTGATAAAGCACCCGCCGGACATGTGGAAGATCCCCGAGGAGGAGAGGATAGACCCGGTGGCCTTGAAGCACGAGATAGAGGCCAGGGGAGCCCCGGCCGCGTACTTCGAGGAAGCCAGCGAGATAGCTCCATTCCTTGCCCGCGAGGCCCAGGAGGGGGACGTGATCCTCGTCATGTCCAACGGGCCCTTCGACGGGCTGCCGCATAAAGTATTAGAATTACTAAGCAAAAAATAGAGCGTAGCCCGCCGGTTGCGGATAGGTTGCGGGGGGTTGCAGTTGGTTTGTAGCGGTCAACAATTATTGGACACCCAACA
>JARFUL010000254.1 GCA_029289015.1 Syntrophobacteria bacterium
GGGTCAATACCATGGGCGCGGATCTGGACGTCGCGCCCGCGGGGGGCACGGTACTAATTGAAAGGGCCGCGGTATCTCAGATAGAGGCCGGTTCCGGGGAAAACGTAAAGATCTACGTGGACGGCGTGCTGGAGGGCACCAAATCCGCGAGCCAGATAGGGGATGCCACCAACTGGAACGTGGGCATTGGGTCGAACCTGGATACTGGAAACAGATTCTTCGACGGCGCGATAGACGACGTGCGCATCTACAACCGGGCCCTGCTTCCCGAAGAGATTATGAATTACTACCTCTGGTATACGCGGAAGTAATGCGGGGGGAGCGCGCTCCAAACGATTTTTCGGCCTAGTCTTCCTCGGCCAGGACCTCCCTGGCCCTCTTGATGTCAGCCACCTTCATCACCAGCCCTATGTGGCCCTCCTCCACGTCCCCGGGGTTGAATCTGTATCTCGCGAAGGGCGCGAGGGCCTCCCTGAGCGCGGCCATTTTGTTCTCCATGCCCCTGGCCTTGCCCTCGGCAAACCTGGCCAGGTCTATGGCCTTCTTAAGCTGGGTCCTGTACTTTTCAAGCTCATCCCTGAGCCGCTCCCACTCGTCGAGAATCCTGGGCAGGTCCTTGCTGACCTGGGCCATGAAAAGGGGCAGCTTGGTGAAGATCTCATCGGCTAAGGAGTATCTCTCCCTGAGCTCAGCCGCTTCTTTTTCCGTGATGGGGCTTGCTCTGTCTGCCATATCGCTCTCCCTGGCAGGCTGAGGGGCGACCGCTCCCCCGGGGTTCCTGCCGCGTTCTGCGCGTTCTTATATATTTTACAGCAAAAAAAAGCTGAGGTTGAGCGAATTGGGAAGGACAGCGTACAGCCCGGGCAAAGACCACAGGTACGATCAACTTACCAGATGGCTCCCGATACTGCAAGGCGCTAGAATTGAGACCGCGCGTGCCTTGCGCGCGGCAAACCGGACAGAAGCGAGCGCCTTCGCTTTCCCCTGGCGCTTTGGAGCTATTTTGCCTATCCTAAGTGAAATCAGGCTCCGGTACAACCCGGCTGGGAGAAAACCCCCCACAGCAAGGAACCGCCCAAGGTGAGCCCCCAAAAGGAAAAAATGGCTGTGCTCGTCACCGGCGGCGCGGGGTACATCGGCTCCCACACCTGCAAGGCGCTCCACCTCGCGGGCTACCTGCCCGTAGCCTACGACAACCTCTCCCTGGGCCACGAGTGGGCTGTTCAGTGGGGCCCCCTCGAGAAGGGGGACATCAAGGACCGGGTGAGGCTCCTTGAGGTCCTCGAGAAGTACCAGCCAAGAGCGGTTATCCACCTGGCCGCGAGCGCGTATGTGGGGGAGTCGGTGAAAGACCCCCTGAAGTACTACCAGAACAACGTCGCGGGGACCATCACGCTGCTCGAGGCCATGCGGGAGTTTGGGCCCGACCTCATGGTCTTCTCATCGAGCTGCGCGGTCTACGGCCTGCCCACCACCTCCCCCATCCCGGAGAACCACCCCAGGGAGCCGGTAAACCCCTACGGCATGACCAAGCTCATCGTTGAGCGGATATTAAAGGACTCTGAGCGGGCCTACGGGCTGAAACACCTGTCACTGAGGTATTTCAACGCGGCCGGCGCAGACCCCGAACTTGAGACCGGGGAACTGCACGAGCCGGAGACCCACCTCATTCCCCTTGTGCTCATGGCTGCTGCGGGCCTCAAGCCGGATGTCACGGTGTTCGGAAACGACTACCCCACCCCGGACGGCACCTGCATCCGGGACTACATCCACGTGAGCGACCTGGCCCGGGGCCACATTTCGGCCCTCGAATACCTGGAGAGGGAAACCTCTTCGTGGGCGTTCAACCTGGGCACCGGCAGGGGCAGCTCCGTAAATGAGGTCATCGCGACCGCGAAGAAGGTCACCGGCCGGGAGATCAGGGTGAGGCAGGGGCCGAAGAGGCCCGGCGACCCTCCCGTGTTGGTGGCGGCAGCCGAAAGGGCCCGGGACGCGCTCGGGTGGAGACCCGAACTCTCGGACCTTGAGACCATTATCAAAACCGCGTGGGGCTGGACCCAGAAGGTTCACGGCTCCTAGAGCGGGCGCTACAGCCCACCCGTTCGACATATCCTTCCCCCAGAGCCCGAGGAAACCTCCGGTCCCTTTTCGGGTAATTCCCCCTAGCGCAATGGTTCAGCCTGGGCGCGGGCCCGCGGGTCTGCCGCATG
>JARFUL010000255.1 GCA_029289015.1 Syntrophobacteria bacterium
TCACCAGTAGGATATTGAGCCCCACGTTGAGGCCCGCGGCGCCCAGGGACGAGTAGAGGGGAAGGTCGTTCCTTCCCAGCGCGGGGAAGGCCCGGGTGTAGAGCGCGACCGCGCCCATCGCGGGGAGCCCTAGCCCGTACATGGCCAGCGCGAGGGAGGTGAGGTCCACGGATTGGGCTCTAAACGCGCCCCTGGAGAAGACCAGCGAGGTGATGGGCCCCGCCAGGGCAAAGGTGAAGACCGCGAGCGGGACCATGATCCCCAGGGTGTAGCCCAACCCCTTGAGCACGGTCTCTTTGAACTCCTGCCACCTCTTCTCCTGCGCGTAGTCGTTGAGCTGGGTGACCCCGGCCCTCCCAACTGCCAGGCCCACCACCGCGAAGGGGAGCTGGATGAGCCTCTGGGAGAAGTAGAGCGCGGCCACGGACCCCGGTACGAGAAACGAGGCCAGGATTCTGTCCACCACCTCCACCTTCTTTACGGACACGGACTGGAGAAGGATCCACCCGGACTGGGAGTAGACCGTCTTTATCTCGGGGATCTCCTCGCCGGCCCGGAGGCTTAGGGAGGGTTTTTGGGCCAGAGAGCCCGCGGCCCTGAACACAAAGGGCACCTGCACCACGAACTGGAGCGCCGCGCCGAGCACGAACCCCGCGGCTATGGAGTAGATCCCTATGTAGGGCTTGAGCGCGATCACCCCCACGATAACCCCCAGGCTCAGGGTCGCGGGCGCGATGCTGTAGACGTCGGTGCGGTCGAGGAAGAGCAAAAGCCCCCCTGCAAAGGAGGCCATGCCGATGAGCGCCATGAAGGGGAGGATCAGGTAGGTCATGTTGATCGCACGGGAGAGATCCCCCCTGGAGAGCCCCGGCGCAATGAGCCCCACCACTGTGGGCGCGAAGAGATACAGGAGCCCTGTAATGGCCAGAAGCGCGACGCTCATCAGCGCGAAGACCCTTGCGGCCAGCCCCCAGGCCTTCTCCTCCTCCCCGGAGTTTATGAGCTGCCTGAAGGGCGGCAGGAACCCCTTTTCCACCATGTCCTCGCCGAGGATGCGGCGAAAGAGGGTGGGCACGGTGAGCGCGATCGCAAACATGTCGGTGGCCCGGGACGCGCCGAAGAGCCAGGCCACCACCACCTCCCTGAGGAAGCCCGCCACGCGGGAGACAAGCGTCCCGCCGAGAAGCTCGCTGAATTTACGGGTGAATCCCTTGCGCATGCCCTATCTTATGTCGCCTCCCAGAAACTGGCAAGAATCTTGGAGGGGACCCTGCCCTCCCTCAAGACCAGAGGCGGCTCTGATGTGAGGTCGAGGACCGTGGACCCCGCGCCGCCGGCGCACTCTCCCGCGTCTATGATCAGGTCCACGGAGTCGCCGAGCTGGCTGAGCGCGTCTTCTGCTGTGAGCGCGGGGGTGTGCCCGGTGAGATTCGCGGAGGTCGCGGTGAGGGTCCCCTTCAGCTCCCGGACGAGCGCGGCCGCGACCGGATGGCCCTCCACCCGCACCCCGATCTTACCGGTGAACCCGGTGAGCTCACGTGGGAGCCCTTCGGCCCCGTTTAGCACCAGGGTCAGGGGGCCGGGCCAGAACTCCCGGGCCAGGGTGTATGCGAGCTCCGGCGGCTCGGAGGCCACCCGGGCAAGGTGCGCGGTCTCGGCTATGAGCACCAACAGCGGCTTGTTCACCGGCCTTCTCTTCGCGGCAAAGACCCGTTTCACCGCGTCGGGGTTGTATCCGTCTGCGCCGAGGCCGTAGAAGGTCTCCGTGGGGAAGGCCAAAACCCCGCCCCTCTTCAGCACCTCCACCGCGGCCCTGATAAGTCCCGGGTCCGGGGATTCGCTCGATATTTTAATTACCCGGGCCATACGACGATCCAAACCCCCCTACCATCTCGCGGCTATGGTATCGAGGAGCTCTTTGAGCTCCCTTGGCGGGTCAAGCTCCCTGAAGGCTCCAACGAACCCTCTGCGGTGCTCCCTTCCAGCCATGAGGAGCCTCTGAACAAAGACCGAGACCCGGACAGGGTCTTCATCAATCAGGGATCGGGCGAGCCTGCCGAATTCGAGGAGCGAAACGAGCCTTTTGGCAAGGGGCTCGTCTCTTCGGCTGAGCGCGTCGAACGCGTGTATCTTGTCCTCCACAGAACCCGGCCCTTCGAGCCTTTTAGCCAGAGCATCGAGCTCCTCCTCTGCCGATTTCGGCCTTGAGGTTCGGCGCTCTTGGGCGTTTGCTCGTGACATGGGAAGCCGGGGCTAGAAATTATCAATCATGTGTGGAGCTTACATGATAATGGAGAGAAACACAATTATAAGCGCGTGGGCTTTCTTTTCCAACTGATAAAAAAGCGACGGGGGCTCACCCCCGCCGCATATCCCTTTTGCAAAAGCTCAGTTGGACATAAAAGCCAACTCATCCAGGATTATCCGCCGCCCTTCTCTTCAACCTTTTTGGCATTTTCCTCAACGGACCTGGCCATCTCTTCCCTATGGGCCTCAAGCCTCTTGGCCAGCTCCTCGTTGCCCAGGCCGAGTATCTGGGCCGCGAGAAACCCCGCGTTCTTCGCGCCCGCCTTGCCCACCGCGACCGTGGCCACGGGCACCCCGGGCGGCATCTGCACCGTGGAGAGAAGCGCGTCCAGCCCCCCCAGGGGGGACGCGTTTATGGGCACCCCGATCACCGGCACGGTGGTGTTCGCGGCCAGCGCGCCCGCGAGGTGCGCGGCCATGCCCGCGCCCGCGATGATGACCCCTATGCCCCGCTCTTTCGCGCTCCTGGCGAACTCTATGGCCCTCTCGGGGGTGCGGTGGGCCGAGGCCACGGTCATCTCGCACTCGATCCCGAACCCCTTGAGCACCTCCGCGGCCTCGACCATGACTTCATAGTCCGAGTCGGAGCCCATCACCACGGCCACCCTGAGCATGGCCCTTTACTCCTTTCCTATGTCCGTCCGGTAGTAGATCCCCTCGAATTGGACCTTCTCCATCTCCTGGTACGCCCTGTCCCTGGCCTCGGCCAGGGTGGGCGCCTTGGTGACGAGGCAGAGCACCCGGCCCCCGGTGGTTATGAGCGCGTCGTCCCTCCACGCGGTGCCGGAGTGGAAGATGAGAACCTCGGGGTCCACCTTGTCGAGGCCGGTTATCTCCTGGCCTATGCGGTAGCGGCCGGGGTAGCCCTTGTACCACCCCTTCTTGCCCCTCACCCGGCCGGAGACCGCGATGAGGCAGAGCCTGTATTCCGGGTCCCAGGTTACGTCAATACTGTCGAGGGTGCCGTTGATTACGGCCTCGGACACGTCCACGATGTCGTTGTTCATCCTCGGCAGGATAACCTGGGCCTCGGGGTCGCCGTGGCGGATGTTTATCTCCAAGACATAGGGGTTTATCCCGTCCGCCTCCTCCACCAGCATGAGCCCCACGTAGAGGATCCCCTTGTACTCGACCCCGTACTTCTCGGTGTAGCCGGTAATGAGCGGCCTCACCACCCTGTCCATGATGGACTCCACCATCCCCGCGCCGAGCCACGGGTGGGGCGAGTAGGAGCCCATGCCGCCGGTGTTCTTGCCCTCGTCGAAGTCCCGGGCCCTCTTGTAGTCCTGCGCGGCCACCATGGGCACCACCGTCTTCCCGTCCGCGAAGCAGAAGAAGCTCAGCTCGCGGCCGAAGAGCCTTTTTTCCACCACCACCCGGTTGCCGGACTCCTTGAATCTCTTCTTCTCCATGATGAGGTGGACCGCGTCCTCGGCGTCCTCCACCGTGTCGCAGACCAGGGAGCCCTTGCCAGCCGCGAGCCCGTCCGCCTTCACCACCACCTGGTAGTCCACGGACTTGACGTAGTCCTTGGCCTCGTAGGGGTCGTCGAAGATCGCGAAGTCGGCCACCGGGACTCCCAGGTCGCGCATTATCTCCTTCGCGTCGCACTTGGAGTACTCCAGCCTGGCCGCGGCCCTGGTGGGGCCCACTATGTTGAGCCCTGCATCAACGAACATATCCACAATCCCAGCGGAGAGCGACGACTCCGGGCCCACGAAGGTGAGGTCTATCCTCTCCTTTTTGGCGAACTCGAAATATTCCTCAACCGTGCGCGCGTTGACCAGCTGGGCGGTCTGGCCTATTCCGGCGTTTCCGTGGGCGACGTAGAGCTCCTTCACCCTGTCGGACTGCTTGAACTTCCAGGCTATTGTGTGGTCTCTGCCGCCGGACCCGATGACGAGAACCTTCATGGCTAACCTTTCTTATTACGTGTGAAGAAATACGAAAAAAGACTCTTGCCCATGCGGCCTTTGGCCCGCACCCCCCGGGACGCGCCAGCGCGCCCTCAACCCCTCAGGCTATTCTCCGTACACTATGATCGTAAAGCGGGCGTAGATGCCGAGGAAGCTCACGGACTCGAAGTCCACGTGGTGGATCTTGGTTATCCCGCCCTTGGCCATGGCCGTGGATATGGACGCGTCGCCGAAGCCGAAAAGCCCCAGCACGGAGTGGCACTCTGCGGTGCCCTTTTTGGAGTAGTCCGCGTTGGAGGTGGCTGTCCAGGGGGCCTTCGTGGTGGTCACCAGCCCGCCGGTCACCGGAGCCAGCGCCCACGCGCAGCCGCTGAGAACCATCACGGATACAACTAAAACGGCAACATGCCTGTGGGATCTCCTCATGGTTCAACTCCTTTTCAGGCAAGGGTGCTACTGAGATTGTTTATCTTACAGAGATTATGTGCCAAGTGCCAGGATGAAAATTCGGGCCCGAGACCCCTACACCTCAACCCCTTTGAGGTAGCCCGCTATGGCCCCGTCGTAGGAGCTGGTCAGCGCGAAGACCTTCTTCGCGAGCATGAACCTGGTGGCAAGCGTGGTGGCCCCCCCGGTGGCCCTCATCTCAGCCAGCACCGTCTCATAGTCCGCGGGGTCCACGATCACGGTGACGAACTTGTAGTTCTTGGCCGAGGACCTGAGCATCGCGGGGCCGCCGATGTCTATATTCTCTATCGCGTCCTCGAGGGTGCAGTCCGGCCTGGCCACGGTCTTTTCGAACGCGTAGAGGTTCACCAGAACCAGGTCTATGCGGCCTATGCCGTGCTCTTTCATGGTCTTGACGTGGGCCTCGTTGTCCCGAAGCCCGAGGATGCCGCCGTGGATCTTGGGGTGCAGGGTCTTCACCCGGCCGTCCAGCATCTCGGGGAACCCGGTGTGGGCCGAGACCTCCTTCACCTTGACCCCGCCCTCCGTGAGCTTCTTCGCGGTGCCGCCGGTGGAGAGGATCTCCACCCCGAACTCCATGAGCCCCCGGCCGAACTCCACCACCCCGGACTTGTCGGTCACGCTGATTATGGCTCTGGCTATCTTGATCTCAGACACGGATGCGCTCCTTTCCTTGTGCGACAGAGATGAGTTTAGGTTCGACTGAGTATTTTACCGGGTAGGCCCTATTCAGTAAAAAGAAATCCTCCGGGCTCCCGAAAAAACGCGAGAGCCCTGGCAGCGTCTCTCTAAGGGCCTGGCGCGCGTGCCTTCCTACTTCTCCTCGAGCAGCCCGTCGAAGAGCTCGAACGCGGCCGCAACCGCGGGAGAGTCCTCCGGCAGGTTCACGGTGGGTTTGCCCTCCATGTCGAACTCCGCGAGGGTGAGATCCTCGGGTATGAAGGCCAGCTGGGCCTCCCCGAAGCACTCGAGGTCCTTGGCTATAGGTTCCGGCACGCCGTTTCTGGCCATGTTCACCACCGCGCACCTTCTCCCCACGTAGAGCCCCAGGTCCCCCACCAGCTCGTTTATGCGGCACGCGGCCTGCGCGCCCCTCTTGGAGGGGTCGGTGACCACGATGAGAAGGTCTATGTGCCGGGTGGTGAGCCGGGAGAAGTGCTCCATCCCGGCCTCGTTGTCCACCACGAGGAAACTGTAGTTCTTCACCAGCTTTTCTATTATGCCCGAGAGGATGGAGTTGGCCGCGCAGTAGCAGCCCGCCCCCTCGGGCCTCCCCATCACGATGAGGTCGAACCCGTCCGCCTCCACCAGGGACTGCTGGACCTTGATGTCCATCCACACGTCCTTGGTCATGCTGCTGGGCACCTCGGTCCGTATCCCCTCGCGGATCTCCCCCAGGGTCCCCTCCACCTCGATGCCGAGCACCTCGTTGAGGTTGAAGTTGGAGTCCGCGTCAACCGCTAGGACCGGCTTTCTGCCGGTCTTTACCAGGTAGCGGACCAGAAGGCCCGCAAGGGTCGTCTTTCCAGTGCCTCCCTTTCCTGAAAGGGCTATGGTGTATCCCATTCTATCTATTCTCCTCTCGAAGCTTCATCGCTTTCTCCCGGCAGGTCTTTATGGAAATCTCCACGCTGGGAAAGAGCGTAATATCCGTGTGGGGGAAGAACATCGCGGCCATGAAGGAGTCCATGTAGCCCGGGGACTCTGAAAGCTCGAAGTTGGTTATGGACCTGGCCAGGGTGAGGGTCCTCCCCATGAGCCCGGTGGAGATGAGGGAGAGCCTGGCCCCCTTGAGGGAGCCGTTGCCTATGAAGCTCACCCTATCTTTGGGCACGTCGGGCAAGAGCCCTATGATTATGGCCTTCTCCACGTTGACGAAGTGGCCGAATCCCCCCGCGATGATCACCCTTTCCAGCGCGTCCATGGTGAGGCCCACCCCGGTAAGCAGGGTCTGGTACCCCGCATACATCGCGCCCTTGGCCCGCATGAGGTTCTCTATGTCTATCTCGGTGAGGGTTATGTCCTCGTCGAGCTGGGTGTTCTCCTTGAACGCGAGCACGAACTCCTGGACCGAACCCTCGCTTTGCTCCTCCGGGCGCACCCTGCCGGTGTCGAGGTCCCGCCGGAACTTGCCGTTCTGGTCTATTACGCAGGACTCCAGAAGGTCCGCGACCCCGTTTATTATGGCTGAGCCGCAGATCCCCTTGGGCTTCTTCATCCCGATGGTTATGGACATGGGCTCGAGGCTCACCGGGTTTATCTTGATGTCCTCGATCGCGCCGGAGGTGGCCCGCATGCCGAACTTTATGCCCCCGCCCTCGAACGCGGGGCCCGCAGAGCAGCTCGCGGAGGCCATCCAGTCCCGGTTGCCCAAGACTATCTCCCCGTTGGTGCCCAGGTCTATGAACAGGGTGAGAGGGCTCTCCTCCCACATCCCCGAGGCCGCGACCCCGGCTACCACGTCGCCCCCCACGTAGGAAGAGACCGCGGGAATGGTGTAGAGCATCGCGTACCCGGGGACTTCCAAGCCCAGGGCCGAGGCCGAAGCCGGAG
>JARFUL010000256.1 GCA_029289015.1 Syntrophobacteria bacterium
ATCTTCTGGACCTGGGCGCGTTCACCCCGTTTCTCTACACCTTCGATGACCGGGAAAACCTGATGGACCTCCTCAACATGGTCTCAGGCTCCCGGCTGACCTACTGCTACAACCGCAGCGGGGGCGTGGCCGCAGACATCACCGACGAGTTCATCGATACCTGCAAGGTCTTCATGAAGAGAATGAGGTCCCGCTGGCAGGTCTACGAGGACCTGGTCACGGGCAACATCATATTTATCAAGCGGGTGCGCAACGTGGGCATCATCACCAAAGAGATGGCCCTCAGGTACGGGGTCACCGGCCCGGTGGCCAGGGGCTCCGGCATTGCCTACGACGTGCGCAAGGCCGAGCCCTACGCCGCGTACGACAGGGTCGACTTCGAGGTGCCCTGCTTTGAGGAGTGCGACGCGGAGTCCAGATACCTGGTCCGCATGGCCGAGATGAAGCAGTCGCTCAGGATCATAGAGCAGGCCATGGATATGCTCCCCGAAGGGCCCTACACCCTCGACCTCGACCAGAACAGGATTGCGCCGCCCAAGGGCGACTACCACTTCTCGTTCGAGTCCGCGCGGGGCAACTTCGGATATTTCATTGTGAGCGACGGGACCCCGTTCCCCTACCGGGTAAAACCCAGGGTGCCGTCCTACCCCAACCTCAACGTCCTGGTGGACGTGTTGAAGGAGACCCTGATCGCGGACGCGGTCTCCATCTTGGGCTCCGTGGACATCGTGGTGCCCGAGGTGGACCGCTAAGAAGCTTTTGCTATGGCAGACCTCTATCAAAAACTGGTGATGCTCCTGGGGGACGACCTCACGGTCCTGATCCTGGGAATAGTGCTCACCCTGGGCTTCATCCAGTTCAACTCGCTCTTCCTCATCTGGCTGGAGCGCAAGGTCGCGGGCCACATGCAGCTTCGGCTCGGGCCCATGGAGGTGGGCCCCCACGGCATAATCCAGACCATCGCGGACGGCATAAAGCTCGTGGGCAAGCAGCTCATCACCCCGAGATACGTGGACAAGTGGCTCTTCATGCTCGCGCCGGTGATAGTCCTCATGCCGGTGCCGCTGGCGTTCCTCGTGCTGCCGGTGCACCCCGGGGTGGTGGTCCTCGACATGAACGTGGGCATTCTCCTCATCTTCGGGTTCTCCACCCTGAACGTGCTCACCATTCTCATGGCCGGGTGGGGCTCCCACAACAAGTATTCCCTTCTGGGCGCGATCCGCGCGGTGGCCCAAAACATCGCATACGAGAGTCCCCTGCTCGTCACGGTTATCACCGCGGTCCTGTGGGCCAGGTCTCTAAACATGTCGGCCATCGTGGACGCGCAGGATAAGATCTGGTTCGTGTTTACCCCGTGGGGCGCGCTCGCGTTCCTCATCTTCCTCATCTCCGCCACCGCAGAGACCAACAGGGCCCCCTTCGACCTGCCGGAGGCCGAGTCCGAGCTGGTCGCGGGGTTCCACACCGAGTACTCGGGGATGAGGTTCGCGATGTTCTTCCTCGCGGAGTACACCAACATGTTCATCGTCTCCGCGGTCGGGGTCACACTGTTCCTCGGCGGCTGGAGGGGCCCGATTCTGCCGGGCTTCATATGGTTCTTGCTCAAGAGCTACGTTCTCGTATTCATGTTCCTGTGGTTCCGCTGGACATTCCCCAGGGTGCGGTTCGACCAGCTCCTTGGATTTGCGTGGAAAGTGCTTTTGCCCATCGCGCTGGTGAACCTCGTGGTCACCGGCGGGGCCATAAAGCTAATAGACTTGATAAGATAGATTGTGAACAGAGCGGCTAAAAAAGATTGCGGCATCACTGAGTATTTCCGGGAGATCTACTACGGAGCTGTGAGCCTCCTCAAGGGGATGAGGGTCACCATAAAGCGGCTCGTCTCCCCCGTGGTAACGGTCCAGTACCCCAGGGACGCGATCGTGATGCACCCCATGTACCGGGGTCACATAGAGCTCATCCCCGGCGGCGACTACGGCTGCGTCTGCGTGGCCTGCGGCACCTGCGAGAAGGCCTGCCCCAGCAACGTCATCAGGGTGATGGGCCTCAAGGAGAAGGCCAAGGGCGGGGAAAAGCGGCCCTCCCACTTCCTGATAGACTACAGCCGCTGCTCCCTGTGCGGGCTCTGCGTGGAGTCCTGCCCCGAGAGCGCGATCAGGTTCTCCCTGGAATACCAGCTCGCGACCATGTCCCGCTGGGAAATCGTTATTGACCTCATGGCAAGAGTCAAGGAGACCGGATGACCCCCGTACAAGGTCTCATACGGCCCGACCTGGTGGCCAAGATAGGGTTCGGACTCGTGGCCGCGGCCACCTTCGGAGGGGCCATCATCGCGGTCTTCTTCAGGAACATCATCCATAACGTCCTGGGGCTGGCCCTGGCGCTCTTCGGGGTTGCGGGCATCTTCTTCTACCTCGGGTCCCCGTTCCTCGCTTTCATGGAGCTCCTCATCTACGTGGGGGCCATAACCATAACCATCACCTTCGCGATAATGCTCTCCAAGCCCATAGGCGGGCCGCTGCCGGAGAGGTCGTTCAAGAAGACCCTGGGCGCGGGCTCGGTCTGCGTGCTGATCTTCGGTCTCCTCAGCTACATAGTGATGGGCACCAAGTGGACCCCCGCGGCCATGCGGTCCTCCGACTGGTCGGTGAAGGCCATCGGCCAGATGCTGCTCACCAAGTACGACCTGGTGTTTGAGCTTATCTCCCTGGTTCTCCTGGTCTCCATCCTCGGCGCGATCGTCACCGCGAGGTACGGAAGGGGGAGGGTGGA
The DNA here is from genome assembly GCA_029289015.1 of Syntrophobacteria bacterium. Taxonomy (GTDB): domain Bacteria; phylum Desulfobacterota; class Syntrophobacteria; order JARFUL01; family JARFUL01; genus JARFUL01. Next base: position 2,773 of record JARFUL010000256.1, read on the forward strand.
ATAATGAACAGCCTCACCACCTATCTCCTCATCGCGGCGATGCTCTTCACCATAGGGCTCTTCGGCGTGCTGCGCAGGCGGTCCCTCATCGCGATGCTCATCTCCATAGAGCTGATGCTCAACGCCGCGTCCATAAACTTTTTGGCCTTTACCAAGTTCGTCTCCCCGGACCCGGCCACAGGGCAGATATACGTGCTTTTGATCATGGGCGTGGCCGCGGCGGAAGTGGCCATCGCCCTGGCGATTATAATCAGTCTATACCGTTGGCTCCGTACGATAGACATTGAGCGAGCCGATAGGCTACGAGGTTAGCGGCCCATGAAGGTAGAGCTTCTTACTGGATTACCTCTTGTGATGGTTGCATATGCTTCGGTGTCGCCCTTTGTGGCCTTCGCTCTAATTCACGCGTTCACCTACCGCTACGCGCGGCTCTCCGCGATACTTGCCCTGATCTCATCCACCGGAGCGGTGATCAGCTCGCTCTATCTATTGGGACACCTGTGGCACCTCGAAGCGCCCCACGTCTGGAAGGTCAAATGGATGGTCTTCGAGAGCGCGGTGGTGCCCTTCGGGTTCTACCTGGACCCCCACTCGCTGCTCATGCTGCTCATAGTGGCGGGCATAAGCTGGCTGGTCCAGGTCTACTCCCTGGGATACATGGCCGGCGACCCAGAGTTCGGCAGGTTCTACGGGTGCCTGTCGCTCTTCGCGTGGGCCATGATAAACCTGGTCATCGCGCCCGGCATGTTCCAGCTCTTCATCTTCTGGGAGCTGGTGGGGCTCGCGTCCTACCTCCTTATCGGGTTCTTCCACTATAAAGAGTCCGCGTCCGAGGCGGGCAAGAAGGCCCTTGTGGTCACCCGGTTCGCTGACATAGGGTTCATGATCGGGCTGTTCCTCCTGTTCCTGAACCTGGGCTCCCTGGAGATGGGCTGGGTCAACGGCGAGATCGTGGCCCAGAAGGTCGCGCCCTCCATGGTGACCATCTGCGCGATCCTCATCTTCTCGGGCGTGATGGGCAAGTCGGCCCAGTTCCCGCTTCTGACCTGGCTGCCCGACGCGATGGAAGGCCCCACCCCGGTCTCCGCGCTGCTCCACTCCGCGACCATGGTGGCCGCGGGCGTGTACATGTTCTCCCGGATATTCCCGTTCTTCGAGGCCTCCCAAACCGCGATGGCCTACGGCCTCACCATAGGCACCATAACCATGCTCCTGGCCTCCACCATGGCCATGGTGACCAGGGACATCAAGCAGGTGTGGGCCTACTCCACGGTGAGCCAGCTCGGCTTCATGGTGATGGGCCTCTCCGCGGGCAGCTACTTCGCGGGGACTTTCCACCTGACGACCCACGCGGGGTTCAAGGCGCTTCTCTTTCTCTGCTCCGGGGTGCTGATCCACGAGTTCCACACCAACGACTTCTTTGAGATAGGCCAGGGCGGGGGCAGGAAGTTCAAGGTCCCCACCATCACCATAACCATAGGCGCGCTGGCCCTCGCGGGGGTTCCCCTCTTCTCCGGCTTCTTCTCCAAGGAGGCCATAATGGGCCAGCTTGCCAACCTGGACAACAAGATCTGGCTGGCCGCGGGGCTCCTGGGAGCGTTCCTCACCGCGTACTACTCCTTCAGGCTCATATTCAGCCTCTGGTTCCCGGCCCCGGCTGAGGGACACGGCCACGGCCACCACGACGAGAGCCACGGCCATGACGACCACGGCCACGACGACGCGTACGCGTTCAACTACTGGATCATGTGCGTGCCCCTTATCATATTGGCCACGGTCACGGTATTCCTGGGGTTCTTCCAGGGCTCCCTCGAGCACTTCCTCGGCCAGGGCCACGTGAAGATGGCCGCTCACGGCGAGGGCGGAGGCCACCACGCC
>JARFUL010000257.1 GCA_029289015.1 Syntrophobacteria bacterium
GTAGGCCGTTGCCAGGAGCAGGTAGAGCCTGGGGTCCTCGCCTTTTTCGAGGCGTGTCTTCAGCTCCCGGACCCCCTCCTGGGCCCGGTTGTTCGCCAGTAGAATCTCAACCAGATTGGACAGGATATCCACCCGGCCCGGGCCATACTTCAGGGCCAGGCGAAGCTCCTTCTCCGCGTTGGAAACCTTGCCCTGGAACGCGTACACCCTCCCCAGGCTGAGGTGCGCGTTCGGGTTCTCGGGGGTGATCTTGGCCACCATCTTGAAGCTCTCCTCCGCACCCCTGTAGTCTCTCCGGGCAAGGGCTATGTTCCCCAGGAACATATGGGCCAAAAAGTTCGAGGGCTGGGCGCTGGCCACAATCTTCGCCTGCCTCTCAGCGTCCTGGGTCTTTCCCCTGAGCAGCAGGGTGTTGGCCAGGATCATCCTCGCGTTGTGGAGCTTGCTGTTCAGCTTGAGGGCCCTGCGGGCCGCGTCCTCACTCTCCTTGACCTTTCCCATCTTCATAAAGGCCCTGGCAAGCTGGTACTGGACATCCGAGGACTTGGGCACCTTGCTCGCGAGGTTCTGGTAAAGGTCCGCCGCGGCCTTGGCGTCGCCCTTCCTGAGAAGAACCCTGCCCTTGAGGGAGAGGATCTCCAGGTTGTTGGGGTAATACCCGATGAGGTCGTCGAGCTCCTTTATGGCCTGATCCATCTTGCCGATGCCTGACAGGAGCTCCACGAGCCTCATCCTGGGGCCGGGAATCCTGGGATCTATGGCGGACGCCTGGCGGTAGAGCTTCTCCGCGTCGCGGACCCTGCCCTCCAGGATGTAGAGCTCCCCCAGGGTCAGGTGGGTGATGGGGTTTTTCGGTTCCGCGGCCCTGGCTCTCTTGAACTGCTTCTCAGCCGTCTCCTTTTTGCCCCGCCGCAGGTAGAACTTTCCGAGGCTCAACCTCTCGTCCGCGTTGAGGTTCTTGAGGCCCGCGGCCCTCTTGGCCAGCCGGTCTGCGGCCTTGGAACTCTTCATGCGCAGGTTCAGGTTGGCCATGTTGATCAGGGCCCTGCCGGACCTGGGCGCCTGGTTCAGCGCCTTTTGGGCCGCGTCTCTCGCCTCCCTCTCCTTGCCCTGGGCCATCTTCAGGCGGCTGAGAAGTATGAGGACCTCTTCATCGTTGGGGTGCCTGATGGCCAGGATCTCCACCTGCTTCTCCGCAGCACTTATGTTTCCGGACAGGGTGAGGATGGAGGCCAGGTTGTACCTCGCGTCACGGTTCTCGGGGTCTTTCTTCAATGCGATGGTGAACGCCTCCACCGCGCTCAACGTAAGGCCCAGCTTCAGGCTGACGAGGCCGCTCAGGTGATACGCTTCCGCGTCTTTGGGGTTCAGGGCCCTCGCCTGGCCCAAAACCTTCGCAGCCCCGTAGTAGTCGCCCCCTTTGTAGAGCTTCCTCGCGTTCTCCATAATACGCGCGAAGTCCTCTTTGCCGAGCACCACCCCCGGCCGTTCCTGGCCCTCTTTGGGCCTTTCCGAATCCTTCCGGGTGGAAAGGGCCGTACCGGGAAAAATGAGCAGCGGCGCAACGGTGAGGACCAGCGCTATCTTCAGTATCTTTCGCATTACCAGGCTCCTTTGGGGTTGTTCCGTTTTGGTCCCCGTAAAGATACTCGATACGAAAAAAAAAGAAAAGCCCCGGTAGTATCGGGAGACGACTGAGGGGGCTCGGCCCCCTGAAAGAGTTACTCTGGACTCTCCGGCAGCGGGGCACGGGCGGATGTCTCAGATGAACCGCGCTCCATTGCGAGCCTATGTGAACTCCTTTGGGACGCCCGTTTTCGCGGCGTGCATATGGCTGGGATCAATAAGGCTCTGCCGCGGGAACCTCAGTCGTCACTCACGTTGAAGTCCACCTGGATCTTGTACATCTTCTGGGCGGGCAGGCTCATGATCCCTGAGACCCCGGTGGCCTCCTCTATCTCCCTGAGGCACTCTCTGATACGCTCTTCGCTGGGGGCTATCAGGGTGAACCAGACGTTGATGGAGCTAAGGCGCAGGTAGTTGTGGGTCACCCCGGGGTAGGAGTTCACCTTGGCCACGAACCCATCGAGCTTCTCCTTTGGGACCCTGGCCCCGCACAGGGTGGAGGTAAAGCCGATCTCCCGGGAGTCGAAGTTGGCCCCTATCCTTCTTATTATCCCCTTCTCCTTGAGCCTTTGCACCCTGCGCACCACCTCCTCCTCGGCAATGCCCAGCCTCCGGCCCACCACGAGGTAGGGTTTGGTTTCAATGGGAAAGTCGGACTGTATTTCGTTGAGAATACGCCTGTCTAGATCGTCCAATTTCTAACTCCGGGTTTTGGGCACGTAGGTGCAGAGCGGCTCTTCGGCTAAAAAATCGCCCGTGGCCTCGAAACCCCTGGCCCGGCAGCCGCCGCAGACCCGGCGGTACTCGCAGACCCCGCACTTGCCCTTGTAGCAGTCCGGGTCCCTGAGCTGGTTGAGCACCTCGGATTGGGCCCAGATCTCGGCTATGGGTTTTTCCAGGATATTCCCGCACTTAACCTCGAGGTAGCCGCAGGGCTGGACATCGCCCACGTGGGAGACGAAGAGGAACCCGGTCCCCCCCAGGCACCCCCTGGTCACCGCGTCCAGCCCGTGGGTCTCGAAGGTGAGCTTTACCCCCCCCTCCTTGGCCCTCTGGCGCATGATGCGGTAGTAGTGGGGCGCGCAGGTGGCCTTGAGGGAGATGGGGACCTTGCCCCTTTGCTCGTAGAACCACTCGAGCACCTCCTCGTAGTCCTGGGCGGAGAAGGTCTGCTCATAGAGGTTTCGGCCGCGACCCGTGGGCACGAGGAGAAAGACGTGGTGCGCGACCGCGCCTAGGTCGAGGGCTATCTCCTGGATCGCGGGTATCTCTGATATGTTCTTCGAGGTTATGGTGGTGTTTATCTGGAACTCCAACCCCGCGCGCTTCAGCGCGTCCACGCCCTCCATCGCGCTCTTATACGCTCCCTTTTGCGCGCGAAACTCGTCGTGGGACGCTTCCGTTGCCCCGTCGAGGGATATGGATACCCTCTGGATGCCCACGCGCTTGAGCTCTTTCGCGCGGGCCGCGGTGAGCAGGGTGCCGTTGGTGGCCAGCGTCATGCGGAAGCCCAGGTCGGTCCCCCTTTGCGCGATGACCGCAATGTCATCCCTCACCAGGGGCTCTCCCCCCGTGAGGATCACTATGGGGGACCCGAGCGCGCTCAGGTCTTCGAGAAAGGCCAGGCAGGCCCGGGTGTCCAATTCACCGGGGTAGGAGTTGTCCAAAGAAGCCGCGCGGCAGTGGATGCAGGAGAGGTTGCAGGTGCGGGTCACCTCCCAGGCCAGAAGCCTCAGGACGGGAGGCCCGTCATCCTTTGGGCGCCCAGCCGGCTCCGGCCCCACTAAAACCCCTCCCCCTTCCGGATGAGCCGGGCCGCGTCCGGCGCGAAGTAGGTGAGGATCAGGTCGGCCCCGGCCCTCTTGATGGAGGTGAGAAGCTCCATCATCACCGCGCTCTCGTTGATCCAGCCCTTTTCCGCCGCGGCCTTGACCATGGAGTACTCGCCGCTCACGTTGTACGCGGCCACGGGACAGTCCACGAGGTCCCGCACCAGGGAGATGACGTCGAGGTAGGCCAGCGCGGGCTTGACCATGACGATGTCCGCGCCCTCCCCTATGTCCATGACGACCTCCCTCACCGCCTCCCGGACGTTGGGCGGGTCCATCTGGTAGGACTTGCGGTCGCCGAACTGGGGAGCCGACTCCGCGGCCTCCCGGAAGGGGCCGTAGAAGTTGGAGCAGTACTTCGCCGCGTAGCTCATTATGGGAACGTTGATGTAGCCGGACTCGTCCAGGGCCTCGCGGATGCGGCCCACCCGGCCGTCCATCATGTCCGAGGGAGCCACCATGTCGGCCCCGGCCCGAACATGGGAGAGCGCGGTGCGGGCCAACAGCTCCAGGGTCGCGTCGTTGTCCACCTCACCGCGGTTCTTGATCAGGCCGCAGTGGCCGTGGTCGGTGTATTCGCAGAGGCAGACGTCCGTGATTACCACCAGGTCGGGCAGCGCGTCCTTCAGGGTCTTCACCGCGACCTGGACCACCCCGCTCCTCTTGTACGCGGAGCTCCCCTCCGGGTCCTTCTCGTCCGGGATGCCGAAGAGCAGGACCGCGGGTATCCCCAGGTCCGCCACCTCCCTGGCCTCCTTGACCAGCACGTCCGCGGAGAACCTGAAGACCCCGGGCATGGACTCCACCGTCTCCTTGGCCCCGTTGCCTTCCACCACGAACATGGGGTAGATGAGGTCGTCCACCGAGAGGGAGGTCTCCCGGACCATCCTCCTTATGCCGGGAGTGAGCCTAAGCCTGCGCGGTCTGTCCTTGGGAAAAGACATGGCTTGTCACCTTCCGTTTCAGTCATGGATTGTCAAGCGAGCCCGATCTCCTCGTCGGTGAGGTAGCAGGCAGGGTCCGGCGCCCAAAGGTCGCCGGTCACCGCCTCGGCCCGGACCCGGAAGTTGCCCCCGCAGATGTCGAGCCAGCGGCACTTGGAGCACCGGCCGAGCACGTAGCGCTTCTTGTCCTTGAGCCTGGCCATGAGCGGGTCCGAGAGGTCGGTCCACACCTCGGAGAAGGGCTTCTCCCGAACATTGCCGAAGGAGTGGTGCCGCCAGAACTGGTCCGCGTGGATCTGGCCGTCCCAGCTTACGCACCCGATGCCCCGGCCCGAAGAGTTCCCCTCGTTCCACTTGAGAAGCTCGAGCGCGCTTGCCGCCGCGTCCGGGTCTTCCTCGAGGAGCCTGAGGTAAACATAGGGGCCGTCCGCGTGGTTGTCAACGGTAAGTATCTCCTTGGGTTTGCCCCGGTCATGGAGGTCCTTGGTGCGCTCTAGGATCAGGTCGAGGACTCTCCGGGTCTCCTCGTGGCTCAACCCCTCCTCCATGAGGGACGAGCCCCGGCCGGTGTAGACCAGGTGGTAGAAGCAGAGCCTCGGTATGTCCTTGGCTTCCAGGAGGTCGAATATCTTCCCGGCCTCCGCGACGTTGAGCCTGTTCATGGTGAACCTGAGCCCCACCTTTATGCCCGCGTCAAGGCAGTTGTCCACCCCCCGCATGGCCAGGTCGAAGGCCCCGTCCACGCCCCGGAACTTATCGTTGACCTCCCTCAGGCCGTCGAGGCTTATGCCCACGTAGGAGAGCCCGACCTCCTTGAGGCTTTTGGCCACCGGCCCGGTGATGAGGGTGCCGTTGGTGGAGATCACCGCGCGCATGCCCTTGGCCATCGCGTAGCGGGCCAGGTCCACCAGGTCGACCCTGGCCAGGGGCTCCCCCCCCGAAAAGAGCACCACCGGCACGCCGAAGGAGTCCAGGTCGTCCAGGAGCGCGAACCCCTCCTTTGTGCTCAGCTCGTTGGGCGCGGGCTGGGGTTTCGCGTGCGCGTAGCAGTGGATGCACCTGAGGTTGCAGGCCTTGGTGACGTTCCAGACCACCACCGGCCTCTTGTCCGCGGAGAACTGGAGAAGGTGGGAGGGGAGCCTGCCCGAGTCCCTGCCGTAGCGGAGCGCGTCGGAAGGCTCAACCGTGCCGCAGTAAAGCTTCGATATTCCGATCATAATTATATTATACCAGAAGGAGCCCTTCCCCGTCCCGTCACTGGGCCCGGTAGGTGTCCCGGATAATCTTGTTGAGGTACTCCTCCGGCGACTCCACCCCCTCCCTGGGCACTATGAACTGCTGCTGGCCGGTCTTGTCCATCACCAGCTTGAACCCGTAGTCAAAGTCGCGGGAGATATCGCGGCACACCTGGAACGCGCCCACCCCGTCCCTGAAGGACCTCTTCAGGATGGCCTCGATCGCGGTGTCGTCGAAGAGAAGATGGATGCCGTGGCGCTCGAAGAAGTCGCTCTCAAAGGACCTCACCTCGCCGTAGAGCTTGTAGAGGTGCGCGAAGAGGACCGAGGTCTCCTGGCCGGTGGTCATGTGCATCTCCAGTATCAGCTCTATGAGGGGCTCGGTGAATACCGGCCCGTAGCTCCCCTTTAGACGCTCCTCGTCCGCGAAGATGGACTCCCTGAGCCTCTCGCGCTCGCCTGTGGACATCTCCCGGTAGAGCCTGGCCTGCTCCTCGTCTTGGGGGTCGTCTACCAGCCTGGCGAGCTCCCCCTCCGGGTCCTGCGCTATGGC
>JARFUL010000258.1 GCA_029289015.1 Syntrophobacteria bacterium
AAAAGAAAGATCGGGGCTGTAAAGAAGACCGCGCAGATAACCAAGGCCATGAACATGGTGGCCGCGGCCAAGATGCGCACCGTCCAGCAGCGGATGATGGAGTTCAGACCCTACGCGGACAAGATCACCGAGATGATGCAGAGGGTCTCGGTGGGGATCGACCACGACGAGTACCCGCTCTCCAGGGAGAGGGAAGAGATAAAGACAATCGAGGTTCTCGTCTTCACCTCCGACAGGGGGCTTTGCGGCGCGTTCAACAACAACATCATCGCCGCGGCTGAGAGGTTCATCAAGAAGAAGCGGGAGGAAGGGCTGGAGGTGGTGGTCTCCAGCATGTCCCGCAAGGCTTCGAGCATCTTCAGGAGGCGCAAAGAAGACCTCAGGCTCAAAAAGGAGGGGCTCCTGGACAGGCCCTCCATGGTCCTGGCCCAGCAGGTGGGCGAAGACGCGATGGACAGGTTCCTCTCGGAAGATGTGGACGAGGTCTACATTGTCCACGCCAGCTTCCTCAGCATGGCCAACCAGCCCCCCGCAACCACCCGGGTGCTCCCCATAGCGGTGGAGTCCCAGGAAGAGGAACAGCTCGGCGCGATAGAGTACATTGTCGAGCCCTCAGAGAACGAGCTCCTCAACGAGCTTTTGCCGGTCTCGCTCAACGTCCGGATTCTCAGCATCATGCTCGAGACCGCGGTGAGCGAGCACGCGGCCCGGATGGCCGCGATGGAAAACGCGACCAACAACTGTAACGATCTAGTAAAGGACCTAACGCTTGTTTACAACAAGGCCCGGCAGGCCGCGATCACCAAGGAACTCATGGACATCGTGGGCGGCGCGGAGGCCTTGAGGAAGGGTTAAAGATATAGGGCCGCTAATAGTACTTTACGGAGGATAAATTAGATATGGCTGAAGAGATCGGAAGGATTGTCCAGATAATCGGAAACGTGGTGGACGTGGGTTTCGAGAAGGGCGCGCTACCTTCGATTCTGGACGCTATCCTCGTCACCAACCCCTCCATCGACGACAGGGAGGGTAACCTCGTCCTGGAGGTGGCTCAGCACCTGGGTGACAACGTGGTTCGGACCATCGCTATGGACTCCACCGACGGCCTGGTGCGCGGCATGCCGGTCAAGGCCACCGGAGGGCCGATACAGATGCCGGTGGGCGAGGCCTCCCTGGGCCGGATACTCAACGTTGTGGGCAGGCCCGTGGACGGGCTGGGCCCGGTTGTGTCCGACAAGTACCTGCCCATCCATCGCGGGGCTCCCGAGCTGGTGGAGCAGGACGTGTCCGTGAATGTTCTCGAGACCGGCGTCAAGGTTATCGACCTCTTGGTGCCCTTCCCCAGGGGTGGCAAGATGGGGATGTTCGGCGGCGCGGGCGTGGGAAAGACCGTTATTATGATGGAGATGGTTAACAACGTCGCGCTGCACCACGGCGGCATCTCCGTGTTCGCCGGGGTGGGAGAGCGGACCCGCGAGGGCAACGACCTCTACCTCGAGATGAAGGAGGCCGGGGTTCTCCCCAAGGCGTCCCTGGTCTACGGTCAGATGACCGAGCCCCCCGGCGCGAGGGCCAGGGTGGCGCTCTCCGCGCTCGCATCTGCTGAGTACTTCCGGGACGAAGAGGGCCAGGACGTGCTCCTCTTCCTTGACAACATATTTCGGTTCACCCAGGCGGGCGCGGAGGTCTCCGCGCTCCTCGGCCGCATGCCCTCAGCGGTGGGATACCAGCCCACCCTCGGCACCGACCTGGGCGAGCTCCAGGAGAGGATCACCTCCACCACCAAGGGCTCCATCACCGCGGTCCAGTGCGTGTACGTGCCTGCGGACGACCTCACCGACCCCGCGCCCGCGACCACCTTCGCGCACCTCGACGGCACGGTGGTGCTCTCCAGGCAGATCGTGGAGCTCGGCATCTACCCCGCGGTGGACCCGCTTGACTCCACCTCCCGCATCCTCGACCCGCAGGTTCTGGGCGAGGAGCACTACTCCGTCGCGCGTGAGATCCAGATGATCCTCCAGAAATACACGGATCTCCAGGACATCATCGCGATCCTCGGCATGGACGAGCTCTCCGACGAGGACAAGATCGTGGTGGCCAGGGCACGGAGGATCCAGAGGTTCCTCTCCCAGCCCTTCCACGTGGCGGAGGCCTTCACCGGCCAGCCGGGCGTCTACGTGAAGATGGAGGACACGATCAAGGGGTTCAAGGAGATCGTGGAAGGCAAGCACGACGAGATGCCGGAGCAGGCCTTCTACATGGTGGGCACCATTGATCAGGCGGTGGAGAAGGCCAAGCAGCTCAGGGGAGAAGATTAAAGATGGCCGAAAAACTCTTAAGGCTTTCCGTCATAACACCGGAGGGCTCCGTCCTGGAGGAGGATGTGGAGCTGGTGGCCGCGCCCGGGATCCTGGGCGAGTTCGGCGTGCTCTACAACCACCTGCCTTTCCTTACCTCGCTGGTACCCGGAGAGCTCAGGTACCATCAAGGCGGCAAACTCAGCTATCTCGCGGTCTTCGGCGGCTACGCCGAAATCCTGTCCGACCGGGTGACAGTCCTGGCCGAGGGCGCGGAAAAGCCCGAGGACATAGACATCGAGAGGGCCATGGCCGCTCGCAAGAGGGCTGAGGAGAGGATGGCCGAGGCTGCCACGCGCCGGGTCGACGTGGAATACGCCCGCGCGAGGATGGAGCTCCTAAAGCAGATAACCAGGATCAAGATCTACGAGAAATACAGACCCTCTTAAACAGAGGCTATACATAAAGGGAGAAGGGGCCGAAACATGGCCCCTTTTCTCGTGCCCGGTCCGCGCAAAGATAAGACGCGGGTTAAGAAGTCAGGACCGGGGAGGCTTGAAAAGAATTGCCCCTTCCCGATGGGTGGGAAGGGGCTCTTTTTATATTCCCGAATTAGCTTACCACTTGACCAGGGCCGACGCCCAGACGTAGCCCCCGCCGAACGCGACCAGGATCACGTAGTCCCCGGCTTTTATGCTTCCGCCTCTCAGGGCCTCGTCGAGCCCGACGGGCACCGTAGCAGAGGACATGTTGCCGTATTTCTCTATGTTCACGAAGATCTTTTCCATGGGGAGTTTGAGCCTTTTGGCCATGGCCTGGACTATCCTGATGTTGGCCTGGTGGGGGATGATGAGGGAGACGTCGTCCAGGGTGATGTTGTTGTGCTCCACCGCCAGGTTGATGCCCAGGCAGAACTTCTCCACCGCGGCCTTGAGCGAGCGGTTCGCGTCCTTCAGGTATATACAGTGCCGCCCCTCTCTTGCGGACTCCTCGGTTATGGGGGTGGTGATGGAGCCCCCGGAGGGCACCAGGATCTTGTCGCCGTCCCGCGCGTCGGAGTCTATGTGCACCGAGAGCACTCTCCCCGGCGCGTTGCTGTCATCGTCCACCGCGATGATGGCCGCGCCCGCGCCGTCGCCCCAGAGCACCGCGGCACCCCGACCCCGGTACGTATAGTCCACCATGCGGGTGAGAATCTCGGCCCCCACGATGAGCGCGTTGCGGTAGACCCCGTTCATCAAAAACTGATACGCGACCGTAAGGCCGAAGATGAACCCCGAGCAGGCCGCGGTGACGTCGAAGGAGACCGCGTTGGTGGCCTTGAGCTTCTTCTCCAGGAAGTTCGCGCCGGAGGGGCAGGCCATGTCCGGGGTGAGGGTGCACAGGATGACCATATCAAGGTCTTCCGGCTTCATGCCCGCCATCTCAAGGGCCCTGTTTGACGCGATGAGGGATATGTCGGACGCGGCCTCGTCCGGCGCGGCCATCCTGCGCTCCCGGATACCGGTGCGCTTGATTATCCACTCGTCGGTGGTGTCCACCATTTCCTCGAGGTCGTAGTTGGAGAGAACCTTCTCAGGCAGATAAGACCCCGTGCCCACTATCTTTATGGAGCTCATCCCCTTATGCCTCCGTATCGGGCCCCCGCATATTCCGGGGGGACTTAAGCATCTTTCCAAGATAAAATGATATCGCTTTGCTCGGGTATTAGCAAATAATTATTTGCCCCTTTGGAATTGTTCGAGTTGACCTTAAAGCAATGGTATAGTAACAATTTCCATCAGATACTCGAAGGGTGCGGTTTCATGGGACTTTATGACCTCAACCGTTTTGTGAGCAAGTTCGAGGGCCTTGTGTTCTACGTGGGGCTCCTCAAGGGACTTATGGGCTGGTTCCCCCTGGCCAGGGTCTCCGGGGGAGACGCGCTCGACACCCTGGTAGTCAGCCGAAACCGGGACCAGATGGTAAGGATGTGCGAGAGCGCGGTAAAGACCCTGAAGAACGTTGAGGCCTTTGATGTGTCCGAGCTCTTGGCGGGTCAGGTTTTCCACCGGGCCGCACGGTACAACCTCGACAAGATCGAGCTTATGGACTGAGTTATGTGCGGGATCTGCGGATACGTGAGCCAGAAGGGGGCCGCGGGGGTCGAAGCCATCGGTCCCATGCTGGACGCGATCGCGCACCGGGGCCCGGACGACTCCGGCCGCCTGGCCTTTGCCGGACCGGTAGCGCACGCGGTCCTGGGGTCGAGAAGGCTCTCCATCATCGACCTGTCAGAGAGGGGCAGGCAGCCGCTCACCAACGAGGACGGGACCGTAGCCCTGCTGCACAACGGCGAGATCTACAACTTCGCTGAGCTCCGGTCCGAGCTCGAAGCCCGGGGCCACACCTTTAGCTCCCGGACCGACTCCGAGGTCCTGGTCCACCTCTTCGAGGAGGAGGGCCCCGCGATGCTCAGCCGCTTGAACGGGATGTTCGGCCTCGCGGTGTATGACTCAAAAAAGGGGCTGCTCTTTCTGGCCAGGGACCGGCTGGGCATAAAGCCCCTTTACTACGCGACGACCAGGGACGGGGGGCTGGTGTTCGCGTCGGAGATAAAGTCGCTCCTCGTCCACCCGGCCATTGACGCGAGGCTCGACACCAAAGCGCTCTTTCACCATCTCACCCTCAGGTACCTGCCCGGGCCCATGACGCTCTTTTCCGGCATAAATAAGCTCCCCCCGGGCCACTTCCTCCTCTGGGAGAACGGGAGAGCGAGGATCGAGGAGTACTGGGACATCGACCCGGTGGCAAGGGGGGTGGACGGGGACCCGGTCTCAGGCCTCTTCGGGCTCATGGAGTCGGCAGTCCGGATGAGGCTCATGGCGGACGTGCCTGTGGGGGTGTTTCTCTCGGGCGGGCTGGACTCCTCCTTTGTCCTGGGCATGATGAACCGGCTCGGCCACCGGCCCCTCGAGGCCTTCACCGTGGGAATGGACGAGGCCGGCTACTCCGAGGTTCCCTTTGCCCAGAAGGTCGCGGCCCACTTCGGGCTGGCGCACCACACGGTGCGGGTGGGGTTCAAGGAGATGTTCGACGCGGTGCCCGAGGTGGTGCGCCACCTGGACGAGCCCATAGCCGACCCCGCGGCGGTGCCGCTCTACTTCGTGGCCCGCCTGGCGAGAGAGAAGGGGTTCATCGTGCTTCTCTCCGGCGAGGGCGCAGACGAGCTCTTCGCGGGCTACTCCTACGGCAGGCTCCTCAAAAAGAGGCCGCTCCTGCCCATTTTGCAGGCCCTGAACCGGGACTTTCTCCACCGGCTCAACGAGAAGCTCCTTCTCTCGGGGAAGCTGAGGCTCCTCGAGCAGGTGGCCCACATCCTGAAGAGCCGCACCGCGACCCTGGTGTTCACCAACCGGGAGAAGAGCGCGCTCCTCAGGAAGGGGCTGTTTCGCGGGATAGAGCCCACGGAGACTCTCTTCGCGGGCCTCGACGCGCGGGCCTCTACCGCGTCGCCGCTCAACCGGATGCTCTACGTGGACACCAAGACCTGGCTCCCCGAGGACCTGCTCATGAAGGCGGACAAGACCACCATGGCCCACGGGATCGAGCTCAGGGTCCCCTTCTTGGACCACCGGGTGGTCCAGTTCGCGTTCCGGCTGCCCGACTCCCTGAAGCTCCGCTCCGGGGACACCAAGTGGCTCGTCAAGGAGGCCGCGGCAAAGATGCTGCCCGAGGAGATAGTGAAGAGGCCCAAGATGGGCTTTCCCGTGCCCATCGCGAAGTGGTTCCGCGGGGAAGGGCTGAACGTGGTGAGAGACGAGCTGCTCGGTGCGGGCTCCGGGCTCAGCGGGCTCTTCGACCAGGAGAGAATCCGATGGATCATCGAGGCCCACGGCTCCGGAAGGCTGGACCTGAGCCAGCAGCTCTTCCTTCTTTACACCTTCAAGAAGTGGCTGGAGCTCTTCAGGCCCACGGTGGAATAAAGGGGGTATGTTTGCGGGTTCTTCTCGTCACCTACGCGTTTTCGCCGCTGGTCACTCCCCGGGCCATTCAGCTGGCCAGGCTCGTCAAGTATTTGACGAGGATGAAGATCCGGGTCCATGTCCTGGCAGCTGAGCCCCGGTTCACCTCCGAGGCCCGGGACCCGGCCCTGGGTGAGATATACCGGCCCGAGGAGGGCTACTTCCGCGTGACCCGCACCCCGACCCTTGAGAGCCGCTACCTCTCCTTCGGCCTCGGCCTCATTCACCCCGGCCTCAACTGGCTCCCGGACCCCAAGGCCGGGTGGCGCCCCTTTGCCGCGCGCGCGGCTTCGAGGCTCATTTCCAAGAACGGTTTCGACGTGGTGATGACCTGCTCGCTGCCCTACACCTCGCACCTGGTGGGCCTTTACCTGAAGGAGAGGTTCTGCCTGCCCTGGGTCGCGCACCTCTCCGACCCCTGGACCCTGAGCCCCTACATAAAGTTTCTGGGCCCGAGGCACCAAAGGCTGGCCGGGAGCTGGGAGAGGTCTGTTTTCACCAGGGCCGACGGGGTGGTCTTCGTCTCCCGGACGACCCTGGACGCGTACCGTTCCCTC